>JASFSB010000213.1:0-4933 GCA_050114615.1 Gammaproteobacteria bacterium | reverse complement strand
GACTGGCGCTCCGGCGAAGTCCTCGTTCTGCTTGCTTCGCTGGTCGTTGCAGTTGCTGCTATGACGGCAGTTGCGTTTTTCACTGACCGGGTCCGTCAGGCGGTTGCGCAGGAGGCCGGTGAAGTACTTGCGGCGGATCTGCGCGTCGAATCGGTGCGTCCGCTCGACCTCGAATACCTCGAGCTCGCTGACTCGTTCGGGATGGAAACTGCCGAAGTCGTCCATTTCCGCAGCGTGGTCGTTGCCGGGGACGTGACGGCTCTGGCGGACGTGCGCGGAGCCACTGCAGGCTACCCATTGCGCGGTGAAGTACAGGTGGCTGACGATTTCGGCGCTCCTGCCTACACCATCGACGGAGCTCCGGGCGCTGGTGAAGTCTGGGCGGAGCCAAGTCTGCTTGCGCGGCTGAACATCGGTGTAGGTGATCGCGTCAGCATCGGTGCGCTGCAGTTCACCGTAGCGCACACACTGGAATTTCGGCCGGACGAAGGCTGGCGCCTGATGGAGATCGCCCCGACCGTCCTGCTGAACATGAACGATTTACAGGCTTCGGGTCTGATTCAACCGGGCAGCATCGTCGAATACGAACATTTGTTTGCGGGCACAGCGGACCAGGTAACGCGCATGCGAGAGGCACTCGAACAGCGGCTGCTGCCCGAGGAAGATCTCGATGACATCCGCGATGCGAGGCCTGAAGTCAGAGCGTCGCTCGACCAGGCGGAGCGATTCCTGGTTCTTGCGGCGCTGGTGTGTGTGCTGCTCGGCGCGGTCGCCGTAGCGATGTCCGCACGCCGCTTCGTCAGCCGGCGGCTCGATGCCGTCGCGCTGATGAAGTGTATCGGCGCGCAGTATCGAGACGTGTTGCGATTGAATCTGACGCAGTTGTTTATCCTTGTGATCGTCGCTGCAGTACTTGGCAGCATTGCCGGATTCGTCGCGCAATTCGGCCTGACTGCTCTGCTTGCCGACTTCGTCGAAGCGGCCCTGCCGCCGGCGAGAATTACCGGCGCCGCAGTGGGTCCGCTCACCGCCGTCATGATTGCAGTCGGGTTCGCGCTTCCGCCGTTGCTGCAACTCGGAAAAGTGCCGCCGGCGCGAGTACTGCGCAAGGATATCGAGCCTCCGTCGCTGCATTTCATGACGATCTATCTCGTTGCTGTCGGCTGCGTCGTCGCGATGCTGCAACTGCTGTTCAACGATCTGGAACTCATTGCGTATATCGTCGGCGGTTCGCTCGGCGTATTGGTCGTGCTGTATCTCGCCGGCAGATTGCTTGTCGCGAGTCTCAACCGAATGCGCGGTGGCGTTGGAGTCGCATGGCGTTACGGTATCGCGAATGTTGCCCGGCGCGGCAACGAGAGCAGCGTGCAGATCGTCGCGTTCGGAATAGGACTCATGGTTTTGCTGCTGCTGACTTTCGTGCGCACCCAGCTGATGGCCGAATGGCAGACTACCTTGCAGGAAACAGCCCCAAATCAGTTTCTGATCAATATTCAGCCGTCTGAGGTTGATGGCATTCAGTCATTCCTTGCACAGGCCGGACTCGAACCGACGGCAATGACTCCACTCGTGCGCGCACGAATCAGTCATGTGAACGGCGTGCCGCTCACGGAATATACGCCCCGGGACCGCCGTGCACAGCGCGAGCTGAATGACGAAATAAATCTCACGTGGAGCGCTGCCATCAGCGAAGACAACGAGATCGTACTGGGCGAGTGGTGGGATGCAGATACCAATGAAGCGCAGTTGTCGATCGAAGAGGGTCTGTTGGAGGAAATCGGATTGTCGATCGGCGACGAGCTGACTTACGCAATCGGCGGTGAGAGCCTGAGTGTCCGAATCGCCAGTGTGCGCCGTGTGAACTGGGAATCCTTCAGACCAAACTTCTTCATGGTGGTCAATCCCGGGCAGATCGAGCAGTTCGCTCACACCTACATTACGAGCATGATCGTCGACGCGGCTCACAGCAGCGCGATGCTCGATCTGATTCGTCGGTATCCGAGTGTTTCCGTCATCGACATCGGGGCTGTGCTGAGTCAGGTGAGAGCTGCAATGGACCGGGCTGCTGCGGCTGTTCAGTATGTTTTTCTGTTCACGCTCGCATCGGGAATCATGGTTCTGCTCGCGGCCATTCAGGCCACGCGTGATGAACGGCTCTTCGAAAGTGCCGTATTGCGAACACTCGGCGCGAAACGTGCGATCATTCTCAAAGGCGTCGCAGCCGAATTCACTGCACTTGGCCTGCTGGCCGGCGTTCTCGCTGCAGCCGGTGCGGCGACACTGGCGTGGGTCGTGGCCAGCCAGCTGTTCGAGCTCGAGTTTGTTCCGGATCCGATACTATGGATCGCTGGCATATTTCTGGGGGCGACGATCGTCGGCGCCAGCGGGACGCTTGCCGTGCGCAGTGTCATAAACAGTTCGCCGGTTACGGTACTCAGAGGGAACTGACTCGTCAGGCTGCGCCGGCATTCAATCGTGCCGTATCTTCGAGATCCCGTCGAATGTCGCGCGCGCCGATGAAGTAGTGCAGCGCGGCCCAGAGATTGCAGATGCCGATGGCAACGATCGCGTACCGCAGCGAGTTGTTGCCGACGAGCGGGTCGTCGGGATCGATCCGGATCGCGGGAGCAAGTCCCGGCGACAGCGCATCACTGATTGCGCCGACGATGAGCGGCCCCAGGCCGTAGCCGATCAGCGTCTGGACGAACAGCAACAACGACGTCGAAACAGCGCGCATGCGAACGGTCGCCAGTGATTGTGCAACGGTGAAGGATGGCCCGAAAAACATCGATGCGAGAATGACCATGATGACGAACGATGGTACGACCAGCGCAAGGTTCGGATGCAGGTATCCAATGAATTGGATCGGTACCATGACTGCGCAGGCGATACCCGGCACCCACATGAGCCAGCGCGCATCATTTCTTTCGCGCGTGAGCCTGTCAGCAAGGTAGCCGCCTGCCAAAGTGCCTAGCGTTCCAATCAGCGCGAACGCGCCGAGGTAACTGCCTGTTTCAGCCTGACTGAGCCCGTGCGACCGATGAAAAAATTCGAAATCCCACTGTCGGCCGGTGTACCAGACGACCGAGTGCAATGCGGCCGCGACAGCCATATGCACGAACGATCGTTTGCGGATCAGGAAGCTGAAGACCTCCGTTAGGGGCGGGGCAGACGGCTTCGCGCGCGCAGCAGGGCCGTCGGCATAGCCGCGCGGTGGTTCTTTGATGGTCAGCCATACGAGCAGTGCGACGACGAGACCCGGCAATCCGATGACCAGGAACGTGGCCCGCCAGCCGTAGGCACCGCTGAACGGCCCGAGCGTTGCGTTACTGATCGCAGCGCCGAACGGGACAGCCATGGCATAAATCGACAATGCGGTGGCGCGCTGTCTGATACCGTAGAGATCGGAAATGATCGAATGTGACGTTGGCGATCCGCCGGCTTCACCGACCGCGACACCGACTCTTGCACACAGCAATGTGACGAAGCCCAGAGCCGCGCCGCAGGCAGCCGTCGCGGCGCTCCACAGGCCGATCGCGATACCGAGTACATTGACACGGCTCCATTTGTCTGCGAGCCGTGCGATCGGAATCCCCATGAATGCATAAAAGAACGCAAAGGCAGGACCGCCCAGCAGGCCGAGCTGTGTGTCGGATAATCCGAGCTCGACGCGTATCAACGGTGCGACGATTCCGACCACGCCGCGATCGATCGTGTTGAAGATGTAGGCGACGACCAGGACGCTCAGGACGTAGGATCGGTACGCCGTACTGTCAAAGATCGTGCGTGCCTGCTTCGGATTTGCGCCGCCATCGTCAACGACACCAGCCATGAGCGTCTCCCTGCGTGCAAGCGAGCTTGCACGACAGGCACGCTGCATGCAACCGGCTCACAGCGATGCAGCGCGCCTGTTTTGGCGGCAGAAGATCAGGCTTCGTTGGCAGTGATTTCCTGTGAAATATCCTGCGTCTCAGACGTGCTTTGTTCGACCGCATCGAGACTCGTCGCATCGGCTCGCACGGCCCCTTTGCGCGGCAGCCACGGCAGGCCCATGTCGATTCGCGGCACACCGGTCGCTGCGGCAGAGCAGGCCTCTATCGCCTGTATCAGGGCGTCGGCATTTGCGAAACGGTCGTTCGGCGAGGTTGCAAGTGTGCCGTCGATAATCGGCTGGTAATGTCGCAATGCATTGCCCATGCTCGGGCCAGGCATGCGTTCGTGCGCTTCGAGAATCTCGACGACGCTGTTGCCGCGGTATGGCTTCCGTCCGGTGAATACCGTGTACCACAGCGCGCCAAAGCTATACAGATCAGCGCGCTGGTCAACCGGCTGGCCGCGAGCCTGTTCGGGACTCATATAGTAAGGCGAGCCCATGCGAATATCTTTCGAGCCGCCTTCAAGTGCCTCGCTGACTCTTCGGCTGATGCCGAAATCGATGAGCACGGGCGTGCCGTCCGCTCGAATCAGGACGTTATCCGGCTTGATGTCGAGGTGAACATAGCCAGCACGGTGCACCTCGCGCAGACCCTGTGCGACACCCAGCAGCAGTTCCAGGCGGCTGACTGACTGCCCCGCTTCTTCGATGACTTTCTGAATGCTGCCTCGTGGCAGGTATTCCATCGCGAGGTAGGCGAGTTCCGAGGTTTCTCCATATTCGTAGACTCGGGCCACGTGCGGGCTTGCGATACGGCGCATGATATTGTGTTCGCGCCACATCGTGATCTCACGGCGCCCGGCGACGGGTGCATAGGAAATGTCGAGAACCTTCAACGCAACGTCTTTGCGGAGCTTCTCGCTGAAGGCCCAATAGACGGCGGACGTATACGTCGCCGCAACGGGTCTTCGTATGGTGTATCCGGGGATCTGCGGTGCGCCGTCGCTAGCGGCGCCTTCTTCGTTGTCCCCGATTGATTCGATTGCATCGAATACCCGG
>JASFSB010000212.1:0-4952 GCA_050114615.1 Gammaproteobacteria bacterium | reverse complement strand
CAGAATGAGCGCACGCGCAATGCCGATGCGCTGGCACTGACCACCGGAGAATTCGTGCGGATAACGATTGAGTTCCCGTCCCGACAGCCCCACGCGCTCGAGCACATCAGCGACTTCCCGACGTACTTCATCCCGCGGCATCTGCGGACGATGCGTCCACAACGGCTCCGCAACAATGTCGCCGACCGTCATCCGCGGATTCAGTGCGGCGAGCGGATCCTGAAATACGATCTGCAGATCACTGCGCAGCGCATGCAGCGCCTCCGCATCGAGATCCGCGATCGAATGACCGAGCACCGAAACGCTTCCGTCACTGACAGGCACGAGTCGCAGGATCGCGCGCGCCAGCGTCGACTTGCCACATCCGGACTCCCCGACGATGCCCAGCGTCTCACCACGACTGAGCTCCAGCGAGACACCGTTGACGGCGCGCAGACGCTCGCGCCGCCCGAAGGCCCCGGTTCTGATCGGGAATTCCACACCCAGATCATCGATGTCGAGCAGCGGCGGCGCGTTTGCATCGATACGAGACTCCGCGTCGGTCGCGATGTCCGTCGAGTCGATCCGAGGAATCGCGGCAAGCAGACGCTGCGTATAGGGGTTTGCAGGTCGATGAAACACGTCTTCCACGGTGCCGTGTTCGCGCAACTCACCGCTTTGCATCACGAGCACGCGTTCGGCAATGCCGGCAACGACACCGAGATCATGCGTGATCAGAATGATCGCCGTGCCGAAGTCGTCCTTCAGCCGGCGCATGAGCTCCAGTATCTGGGCCTGCACAGTCACGTCGAGCGCCGTGGTCGGTTCATCGGCGATCAGCAGGCGCGGATTCAACAGCAGACTCGCCGCAATCATGACCCGTTGCCGCATCCCGCCGGAAAGTTCGTGGGGGTACCGATCCATACGCGCGGCAGCTTCGGGAATCTGCACAGCCTCGAGCATCTCGAGCGTGCGCGCCCGGGCAGCGCCTCTGGAAACCTGCTCGTGCGCGCGCACAACCTGACCGAGCTGCGTTCCGATCCTCAGATAGGGATTCAGCGACGTCATCGGGTCCTGGAAGATCATCGAAATGTCGTTGCCGCGCAGACGCCGCAGCTCGCCGGGCTCCATGGCCAGAAGATCCCGGCCGTCGAATACGGCAGAGCCCGCACAGCGTCCATTGCCGGCGAGCAGGCCAAGCAGGCTCAGCATCGCCTGAGTCTTTCCGGAACCGGATTCTCCGACGATGCCGAGCGTTTCGCGCTCGCCGAGCGCGAAGCCCAGGCTTCGAACGGCCTCCACCTCACCGTCGGGCGTGTCGAACGTGACACTCAGATTCTCGACGCGCAGCAAACCCTTCGCCGCTTGACCGTTCATACCTTATCGGTCCTTCGGATCGAGCGCATCGCGCAGGCCGTCGCCGACGAAGTTGAAGCAAAACAGCGTGGTCGCGAGAAACATCGCCGGAAAGACCAGCATCCACGGCGAGCTCTCGAGTTCCTCGGAACCTTCCTTCACGAGCGCACCCCAGGACGTCATCGGCTCCTGCACGCCGAGTCCCAGAAAGCTCAGAAACGACTCCACGAGGATGACCTGGGGAATCGTCAATGTAACGTAAACGACGACGACGCCCAGCAGATTCGGAACGATGTGTCGGCGAATCAACGTAAACGTCGGTACACCCTGCGCCTGGGCAGCCTCGACGAATTCGCGCTGCTTGAGGCTCAGGGTCTGGCCACGGACGATACGTGCCATGTCGAGCCAGTTGATCGCACCGATCGCGACGAAAATCAGCACGATGTTGCGGCCGAAAAACACCATGAGCAGGATCACGAAAAACATGAACGGCATCGCGTAGAGAACGTCGACGATACGCATCATCACGTTATCGATCCGGCCACCAAAGTATCCGGCCGTGGCACCGTAACTGATGCCGATAAACAGGCTGACCAGGGTCGCGACGACGCCAACCATCAGCGAAATGCGCCCGCCATACAACGTACGTACGAACAAGTCACGGCCGAGCGTGTCAGTACCGAACAAGTGTCCGGTTTCGAGACTCGGCCCCGCGGAAACATTCGCCCAGTCAGTGAAGTCGAACGCATAATCTGAGAACAGCGGGCCAGTCAGCACCAGCACGATCATCGCGGAGATGATGCACGCTGCTGCAACGGCGGCTCGGTTCTGCCGCAGTTTGCCAAGCGCATCGTTCCACAGGCTGCGGCCTTTGCTCGCCTCCTCTGCGCTCGACATTTCCGCGGCCGCGCTCAAACGTATTTCACCCTGGGATCGAGCCAGGCATATGCGAGATCGACCAGGAAGTTGAACACAATGATGAGCGTGCCGTAGAAGACGACGACACCCATGACCAGCGTGTAATCACGATTCAATGCGCCCTGCACGAAGAATCGTCCCAGCCCCGGCACACCAAAAATCTGCTCGATAACGACCGAGCCCGTGATGACGGCTGCGGTAGCCGGTCCAAGGTACGAGACGACCGGCAACAGTGCCGGCTTGAGCGCATGGCGCAGTATGATCGTCATCGTCGAGAGCCCCTGCGCGCGGGCCGTTCGAATGAAGTTGCTGCGCAGCACTTCGATCATGCTGCCGCGGGTGAGCCGCGCGACGTACGCAATCTGCGGCAGCGCCAGTGAGATAACCGGCAGAATCATGTTGCGAATCGAGCCCTCCCCGAGCCCCCCCGCCGGCAGCCACCCCAGATAGACCGCGAACACGAGGATGAGTATCGGTGCCATGACGAAGTTCGGAATCGATATGCCGGTCATCGACACCGCCATGACCCCGTGATCGATACCGGAATTCTGCCGCCACGCCGCCATGCTGCCGGCCGCGACGCCAATGAGCAGGGCAATGAGCATTGCCGAGCCACCCAGGCGCAGTGACACGGGAAAACCGGTGGCGATCAGTTCGGTTACGGTGAAATCGCGGTATTGAAACGACGGACCGAAATCGCCGCGCGCAAGCCCGCCGAGATAACGCAGAAACTGCTGCGGCAACGATTCGTCGAGATGATAGGCCGCGCGCAGATTCGCTTCGATCTCCGGTAACAGGGCCCGCTCGCTGTCGAACGGACCGCCCGGTGCAACACGGATCATGAAAAACGCCAGCGCGATGAGGATCAGGAGTGTCGGGATTGCACCCAGCAGCCGATTCAGTGAATAACGAAGCAAGCGACCGATTCCCGTAGTGCGCTCAGTGCGCGAGGATGCGCAGATCCTTCGAATGATGATGATTCATGATGTTGTGCTCGAATCCGGCGACCCAGGGTTTGACGAGCCGCGTGGTTGCATAGAAATACAGCGGCATTACCGGTAAATCCTCGAGGAAGATCCGCTCGGCTTCCTGCAGGTACTCGGCCCGAATCTCGAGGTCGCTTTCGCCGGCAGCGCGATAAACGAGCTCGTCGTAACGTGGGTTGACGTAGCCCGAATCGTTCATTTCGCTCGTCGACAGGAACAATGCGGCGAACGTGTTCGCATCGTTGTAGTCACCGATCCAGCCGGCGCGATACACCTGCGTGTCGATCTTTTGCCGACGTGTATCGAGATAAACCTTCCATTCCTGGTTCGTGATCGCCGTCTCGACGCCGAGCACCTCGCGCCACATCGATGCAACGGCTATCGCAATGACCCGGTGACTGTCTTCGGTGTTGTAGAGGATCTCGACTTCCAGTGGATTGTCTTTGGAATAGCCGGCTTCGGCATAAAGTCGTCTCGCTTCGGCTTCGCGCTCTTCCTGAGTCCACGCGGCTTCGGGCATCTGCTGGCCCTCGTAATTGAGAACCGGCGGGACCCAGCCGAAAGCCGGGATCTCGCCCGCCTTGCGAATCTGCGTCGTGATGATGTCGCGATCGACGGCCAGCGTCAGCGCGCGCCGCAGCGCGGGATTGTCCCTGAACGGCGGCTTCGTCATATTGAAACCGTAGTAGTAGCTGCCGAGATAAGGACCGGTCACGAGCTCATCGGCGAGATTCTCCATGATCCAGTCGAGCTGAGTCACCGGCAGATCCGTGTATGTGATGTCGAGTTCGTCAGCGCGGTAACGAGCGATTTCGGCGACACGGTTTTCCTGCGCATGAAAGAACACTTCGTCGATGATGGTCGACTCGTTGTCCCAATACCAGGGATTGCGCACGAGCCTCACGTGCGACTGCGCAACCCATTCCTCGAGCCGGTAGGCGCCGTTCGTGACGAAGTTGCCGGGGCGCGTGACGCGTTCTCCGTACGCTTCGACACTCGCGCGGTGCATTGGATAGGTCGATGAATGCGCGAGCAGTCCGAGAAAGTACGGCGTCGGCGCTTCGAGGCTGATTTCGAGCGTGTAATCATCGATCGCGCGCGCACCGATCGTATCTGCCGGCAACTCGCCGGCGGAGATCTTCGCAGCATTGCGTATCGACTCCAGGATGAACGTGTACCGCGACCCGGTTGCGGGATTCGCGCTGCGACGCAGGCCATAAACCCAGTCGTGCGCCGTCACCGGATCACCGTTCGACCAGCGCGCATTGGGGCGCAGATTGAACGTGTAGACCGTTCCGGTCTCGTCGATCTGCCAGGACTCGGCGCCGCCGGGCACCAGCTCGCCATTCGGAGCCTCGTTGACGAGTCCCTCGAACAGATCGCGCTGAATGTTCGATCCGGGCACGCCTTCGCTTTTGTGCGGGTCGAGTCCCTGCGGCTCCGACCCGTTACCCCAATGCAGCACCTGTTCACTCGCGAGTTCCGTACCGCCTGCACCGCCGATCTGTGCATTGGTCCTGGACGTCTGCTGCTCGGCACCGCAGCCGCTCAGTGCCAGCGCAGCGATGACCAGGCCACCGCGAATCGGAATTCTTTGCATCTTGCCTGTCTCCCTGGCGTTAGGCGCTGCGTCGCAGTTTCTTCAGATGTACGAGCAACAGAGATATTGCTGCGGGGGTCATGCCCGCAATTCGGGAAGCCTGACCGATGTTA
>JASFSB010000211.1:0-4965 GCA_050114615.1 Gammaproteobacteria bacterium | reverse complement strand
TCGCCGACCGGCGTTAAACAGGCGCAGGACGCATTGCCTATTCTGATGGGGCTCGCAGAGGCCGCCTCCGGCACCCGGCCGAAACGTATCGGTTTCGTTATGGACAGCACGGCCGCTTCAGTCGCGGTCGTCAAACCCATGCTCGAAGGCGATTCCCTCACGAGCAACGGGCTCGAGCTCGTCGTGCGTGAGACGTTTACACCGCCGTTGTCGAACGCCACCCCGCTGGTACAACGCGTCCGCGCATCCCGCCCCGACTTGTTCCTGCTGCTGCCAACCGCAATCATCGATGCCAAACTGCTGCTCGAAAAGCTGAATGAGTTCCAGCTCGGCAAAGGACTGCTGCCGACGATTTCCAACGGTAGTGCAATGGGTGATCCCGACCTCAAATCCAACGTCAACCCCGAGTTTCTGGAGGGCGTCATGTCGATCGTCGCCAATTGGCGCGTCAGCGGTCAGGAGGACCTTTATCAGGACTACATCGAACGCAGCGGCGAGCCCTGGCTGACCCAGAATCCAATCTGCGCCTATGGTCATATATGGATCCTCAAAACTGCACTCGAGATGGCCGGTACGGCCGACCGGCATGCAGTTGCGCGCGCCATTCGCGAAATGGATATATCTGACGGGCCCGCCCAATATTTCCCGGGCAATCGAATTCGCTTCGACGAGCACGGTCGACGCATCGACGCCGAGCTGCTCGTCGTTCAGTGGCAGGATGGCGAGCCGAAAACAGTCTATCCCCACTCCGCGGCTGTCGCAGCACCGATCTGGCCATCGCTGTAGAGAATACTGCCCCGGGTTTCGCCACACGTCGCCGTACTCAGCGAACCGGAATTCATCCAGTCACCAGACAATCACAAACCAAAGGAGAGACAAGGTGAACGACGAACTCTTTGAAAAAGGCCTCGCGATAAGGAAGTCGGTTCTCGGTGCCGAATTCGTCGAGAAATCCATTGCTGCCGCCGACGATTTCAACATGCCGCTGCAACGGCTCGTTACTGAATACTGCTGGGGGGCCTGCTGGGGTCGCGACGGGCTACCCAGGAAAATTCGTAGCATGCTCAACATCGCCATGATCAGCACGCTGAATCGCAATCATGAACTCAAGATGCATGTGAAAGGAGCAATTCGCAACGGCTGCACGAAGGAAGAGATTCGCGAAGTTCTCCTTCAGGTTGCGATCTATTCGGGCGTTCCGGCCGCGGTCGATTCGTTCCGAGTCGCAAAGGAAGCACTGGCGGAACTCGAATCGGAACAAAGTTGACCAGGGGGGGGGGTCGCAGATGTCAGACCTGACTTATGCCGTGTATGCGATCAAGTACGCCGAGCTGTCCCGACGTACCTGCGAGAACTTTATCGATGGTGATCCACATGACACGAGCCTGATGCCGCTCAACTACTTCGTATGGGCGATCGTCAGGCACGACCGAACGATTATCGTCGATACCGGCTTTGGCGCAAAGATCGGGGCAAAGCGCGGCAGAGTCATCACTCATCCTGTCGAAGAGGGCCTTGCGGCCCTCGACATAGATCCGAGCAAAGTCACCGATGTCATCATCACGCACCTGCACTACGATCACGCCGGCAACGAGGAACTGTTCCCGGCGGCAACGTACCATTTACAGGACGACGAGATGCGTTACGCGACGGGTCGTTGCATGTGTCACCACGAGATCAGTAAGGCATTCGAAGCCGAAGATGTGGCGCGTATGGTCCATCGCGTGTTCGACGGCCGCGTTCACTTTCACGACGGGGATGCAATGATCGAGCCGGGCGTTTCGGTTCACCGCATCGGCGGACATACGATGGGCCTGCAGGCCGTGCGCGTAAATACGGATCGCGGTGCCGTTGTTCTGGCCTCAGATGCAAGTCATTTCTATGCACACATGGAAACCGGGCGAGCGTTCCCGATCGTCTACAACGTCGGCGAATTACTCGACGGCTACAGGCGTCTGCGCACTCTTGCAAGCTCGGACCGACACATCATTCCGGGTCACGATCCCCTCGTCATCGAACGTTTTCCGGAAGCCAGTGATGCGACCGAAAACTGGATCGCACGCGTCGATCAGTCACCTCCGACCTGGTAGCACGGCGATGAGTGGGTGAGCCCGGTGCTCCAGACGTCAATCCTCCTCGTCACGGTCGTCGCTGATACCGACGATATTGCGTTTTCCCGTGTAAAAGCTCGTAATCGCCCGAATCGTCGTATCCCCCGTTGAGATTTCTGCATCTGATTCCTGCTCGGCAAATGCCTTGATGTCACTTTCGGTCAGGTGCTTCATGACGGCGGTGCCGTAAGCGAAGGAAAGATCGAGAGACGGTGTTGTATCGTTGTTATCTTTATTGTTCTTTTTATTCACAAGACAGCCTCGATTAGCCAACGGGCAGTTTATTCATCTCGAACGAGCGGAGCATTGCTGTTCGTCACAGCTTTGTAAGCGGATGGCCTTATGTACAGCATTCCACGAGTGAGACGGAGCATGAATTTGACCAACGACAGACGTGGATAGAGCTGGATGGATCCGATCAGTCAGGGAGCACTCGGAGCGGCATGTGGCCAGTGCACCGCACGTACCGACAGACTCCTGCCGGCAACGATCGTCGGCTGTGTGGCGGGAATGGCCGCGGACGCAGACGTCGTAATTCGTTCGAGCACCGATCCTTTACTGTTTCTGGAATTCCATCGCCATTTTACTCACTCGCTGATTTTCATACCGCTGGGTGCGCTGCTGTGTGCGTTGCCTGCACATTACCTGCTTCGTCACCGTATGGCCTTCAGGTTCACTTTTCTCGCATCGCTGGCCGGTTATGCCAGCCACGGACTGCTGGACGCCTGCACTGCCTATGGAACCATGTTGCTATGGCCGTTTTCGAACGCCCGCATTGCATGGAATAACGTCTCTGTCATCGACCCGCTGTTCACGATTCCGGTTGCCGCGTTCGCGCTGCTCGCCGCAAAGCGTAAACGCCCTGCGTATGCCGCCTTCGCCATATTCTGGGCAATCGCATACCTTGGGATAGGCTACGTTCAGATGCTCAGGGCCGTCGAGGCGGGTGCTGCGCTGGCTGCGAGTCGCGGACATGCACCGCAACGTGCGCGGGCGATGCCGTCGATCGCCAACCTGTGGCTGTGGCGACACATTTACGAGCATGACGGCAGAATCTACGCTGACGCGATTCGCGTTGCGATCGAGCCGACGGTGTTTGAAGGATCGAGCCTGCGCGCCTTTACGTCCATTGACGAGTTTAGCTGGCTGGATTCATCCGGCACGCAGGCGTTGGATCTGCAGCGCTTTGGTCGCTTCGCCGACGGCTATCTCGGAATTACTCAGTCCGACCCCAATCGAATCGTCGATCTGCGATACTCCGCGCTGCCAAACGAAGTGACCGGCGTTTGGAGTATTACACTGGACAAGGCAGCAGATCCCGACGCGCACGTGGGATTTGTCGTGGACCGAGGGGCTCAATCGGGACAGGCACGACGACTCTTTCGAATGTTGTTCCTGTAGGCGCTAACGCCGGTGATCGTACGGATCGAAATTCTCGCTCGAATCTGGTTCTTCTTCCGGCTCATCGGCGATTTTAAACAGGCCACTGTCCGCGAGCGTGATCGCACTGTTATCGAGTGACGCGAGAAACACGCCGGTGGATTCGAGGCTGGTATCCCCGCCCGAATCGTTTGCGTCTTTCGGGGGTGCGGCCTTCTTGTCGTGCTTCGAAGTCTGGTGATACCTGTGCTCTTCGACCGGATCCGGTTCGTACTTCTGAGGCATTAGCCCGCGTGTGTCCACCCCGCGACGCTCGATGAGTCCGCCGAATTCAGGTCCGTCGAGCTCAGGGGGATTCCAGCGATCCCGACGCCTGGACTTAATGACGTCTGCCAGACGCTGCGACGGCGCTCCTTTGTCACCGTTCGCCGCCGTCGGCGCTTCTCCGGCAACGGCGGGTTCGTCCGCGCGCGGCACCGGCTCGCCGGCGATGATCAGCGTTGACGACGGATTTCGTTTGGATGAGCGCGCGCGGCTCGCGTCGGCCGGATTCTTCCTGGCGCGCTTACCAAAATGCAGGAAATTCAGTAAATGCCGCATCGCTGCGCATGGCTTTGTTATCGTTATTCTTACGCGGCAGTCTAGCGTGCCCGCCAGCAGGCCGGCAGTGCACGGTTCGCAAAATTTTATCGACTCTGTCGCGCGTCGGGTGCGCCGGCTCCTACTGAACCCATGAACAGATTCGAGCCGTCCGGCAGTGTGATTTCGACGCCATTCGCCCGAAATGACCGGTCACGCGCCTGAAATCCTGCAACGAAAACGCGGATGCCCGCAGGAACGGAGTTGCGAGTCCAGCCGCGGCGAATCAGTGCATTCGGAGCGCCACCCTCGATTTGCCAGTTCTGGACCTCGCCGGCGTCGGTCGTCACTTCGAGATGTAGCCAGGAATGCGGGTTACTAAGCTCGAATTTCGTAACGACGCCTTCGAGCCGAATAGGACGGTTGATATCGAATTCCGCAGCAAATGAATGGTGTGCGAATACCGGCAGCAGCGGCAGCAAAACCGCGATCCCCGAGATCACGAAGACGCTTAACGATCGCATGACACTGATATCTCCTGTCGTTCGAGTCACTCGGGCAGCGGAATCGGCGGCTCGAGTAAATGCTCACCGTAAAGCAGGTTCTCAGCGAACTCGACGCATTTGAAATCGAGCAGCTCGGCATTCTCGTCGAGAATTCTGTATAGCGGCAACGCGATCGTCCACGCTCGAGTGAAGACGTTCGGATCATCGATCGTCGCGCTGTACTGCATGTGGTTGGCGCTGATCAGCGAAAATCGCTCGGTCACAGTCATGGCATTGCTATGGTAGTTGCCCGCCCGATCGAACCAGGTTCTGTCGTCGTTCGCGATGACCTCGACCTGCAGCGTATTTCCGTCCCAGGACCCGTTCGACCATCCCATCCACAGATCAAC
>JASFSB010000210.1:0-4970 GCA_050114615.1 Gammaproteobacteria bacterium | reverse complement strand
AGGGCGCCGACCTCGTCGCACAGAATGCGCAGGTGTTCGAGAAAGGCCGGTCGTTGCAGCAGCAGCCCGTTGTTCGCGGGCACGGGTTCGACGATGACGGCTGCGATGTTGCTGCCTTCGCGCCTGAACAGTTCGCTCGCTGCCGCCTCATCGTCCAGCGGAAGGACACGTGTGAGTTCAGTGAACTGGCGCGGAACGCCGCTCGAGGAGGGATGACCGAGTGTGACGAGCCCTGAACCGGCAGCGACGAGCAGATGGTCGGCATGACCGTGATAGCAGCCGGAGAATTTTACGATCAGGTCCCTTCCGGTATAACCGCGTGCGAGACGGATCGCGCTCATGACGGCTTCAGTACCGGAGGAGACACACCGCGCCTGCTCGACGTGTGGGTAACAATCGATGATGCGCTCAGCGAGCTCGATCTCGGGTCTGCACGGCGCGCCATACGAAGTGCCGTTTCGGGCGGCTTCGGTGATCCGTTCGATGACCGTCGGATGCGCATGCCCCAGAATCAACGGCCCCCACGAGCCGACGAAGTCGAGGTACTCGTTGCCGTCGACATCAATCACGCGCGCGCCTTTCGCTGAGGCGATGACGCGCGGCACGCCGCCGACCGCGCCGAAGGCCCGCACGGGTGAATTGACGCCGCCGGGCAGGACGCGCTGCGCCCGATCGAACCAGAACTGCGATTGTTCGGTTTTCAAAGCCAGCCTCCCGCGAGTGCATCGCGAGCGTGATAGGTAATCAGCAGATCTGCGCCGGCGCGGCGCATGCCGAGCAGGTTTTCACGCACCGTTGCAGCTTCGTCGAGCCAGCCGTTTGCTGCTGCTGCCTTGACGGCAGAGTATTCGCCGGAGACGTTATAGGCGGCAAGCGGCAGTTGGGTGCGTTCGCGGACGGCGCGGATGACATCCAGATAGGCAAGTGCAGGTTTCACCATCAGGATATCGGCGCCTTCCTGAGTATCGAGCTCCGCTTCCCGGATCGCTTCGAATACGTTGCGCGGATCCATCTGATAACTCCTGCGGTCGCCGCTTTCGGGGGTCGAGTCAGCGGCATCGCGAAACGGGCCGTAATAGGCTGAAGCGTATTTGACCGAGTAGGACATCAGAATGACGTTTTCGTGATCGCGTTCATCGAGTGCATCGCGAATGGCAGCGACACGACCGTCCATCATGTCCGATGGCGCGACGACGTCTGCGCCGGCATCGGCATGGCTCAGTGCAGCGTCGACGAGCGTTTGCAGCGAGGCGTCGTTCGTGACGTAGCCGTCTTTGAGGTGGCCGCAATGTCCATGACTGGTGTAAGCACACAGGCACACGTCGGTCATAACGACGAGCTCGTCGCCGAAAGTCTGCTTGAGTGCGCTGACGGCACGCTGCACTGCACCATTGGCTGCCGCCGCCGCATCGCCGGTCGGCGACTTCGTGCCTGATTCCGGATGCCCGAACAACAGCACCGAACGAATGCCGAGTTCGAGATCGCTTTCGACCGTCGACTTCAGTGTCTCGATGCCCTGCAGATCAATACCGGGCATCGACGCGATGGGTTCGCTGCCCCGGTCCTTTGGCAGAACGAAATGCGGCATGATCAGCTGAGCCGGCTGAACTGCAGTCTCGGCTGTCAGTTCGCGTATCGCCGGCGTGCGGCGCAGCCGCCTTGGGCGGATTCTGTCGGGGGTCGTTACGCTCATGGCTCAGTCCTCGATCGCTTCCAGCATTCCGGCAAGACTCGGCGTGGCCGCCTGCGCGTGAACGCTCAGGCCTGCGCGCTCGATCGCAGCCGTCGTCGACGGGCCAATCGAAACCAGACGCGCAGTCTCGTCGATCGCA
Source organism: Gammaproteobacteria bacterium (assembly GCA_050114615.1). Classification (GTDB taxonomy): domain Bacteria; phylum Pseudomonadota; class Gammaproteobacteria; order Steroidobacterales; family Rariloculaceae; genus JAHEEO01. Next base: position 3,138 of record JASFSB010000210.1, on the reverse strand, counting down.
ACCTGGTTGACGAAACCGAGCACGGCGCTCGGACTCGCCAGAAAGACGGTATACCCGCCGATTTCCTCGAGCGTTCGCCGCTTGTCAGGTGTCGCTGCGGGTATCGTGCGATAGACGTCGAATCTTCGGCAGTGCTGGCCGGCTTCGGCAAGCGTCTGTGCCAGAACGTCGCCCGCATTTTCTGCCAGCGCCAGTACGAGCTTCAAATGTCGAGGCTTCAGCGTTTCGGCAAGCTCGTTCGCCAGTCCCGCCGCGGTTGCTTCGCTGGCGACGAAATCCGCGCGACCCACCAGCGCAACGGCGGCGCGCGCAGTTGCAGCGCCGACGACGGCGACGCGAAGTTGTTCGGGCAACGGCCGATCGAGTAATGCGGTGAGGGCGCTGACGCCTCGCTGCGAGGTCAGGACGAGCCAGTCGGCTTCGGCGATTGCGTCCGTCAGTGCGACACGCAGCGACGGCGAGCGATAGCTCCGCGTCTCGATGCAGGGCAGGGAGACGGTTTCGTAGCCGCGTTCATGCAGGCTCGCTGCCCACGATTCGCAGTCCTCAGCACTGCGAGTCAGGACGATTCGAGCGTCCGGACTCGCTGCCCGCATGTGCGCGGATTCGGTCATTCGCCTGCGAACTCGCGCTCGAGTTCGCGCCAGGCGGCTGCGCCCAGGCCCGCCGATTTCTCACTCCTGGACGTCACGGCATGGACCTGGCCGTTGCGCTCGAGCATGCAGGTCAACTCGTATGCCTGGTCGACGCGTCGGCAGTGAGCGCCGAATGCGACCTCGCAGCCGCCTTCCGCATTGGCAAGTGCCGCTCGTTCGATCTCGACACAGATCCTGGATCCCTGATCGTCGATCTTCGCCAGCAGATCGCGCACTGCCCTGTCATCGCTGCGGCACTGGACGGCGATCGCCCCCTGCGCAGGCGCCGGTACGAACGCACTCATTTCCAGCGGAAACACGGAGACATCGGCGAGCAGCGGCGTGAGCAGCTCCTCTGCCGCGTTCAGACGATCGAGTCCTGCTGCAGCGAGCACAATGGCGTCGTAGTCCCCGTCGCGCAGGCGCGCAAGCCGGGTCGGCACGTTGCCGCGCAGCCCGACGACATCGAGATCATGACGGAAGTGTTTCAGCCATGCCTGTCTGCGCGCTGAAGAAGTGCCGACTCGGGAGGCACGCTTGAGCGGGGCGAATTTCTGACTCGCCCGCAATGCATCCCGGCGAATCAGCAGTACGTCATGAGCGTCGAACCTCGGCGGAATCGCGCCGATGCACAGCGTATCGGGAGACTCGGTGGGCAGGTCCTTGCAGGAGTGAACCGCAATGTCTGCGCGCTTTTCAAGGAGGGCCTGCTCGATCTCGCGAACGAAAATGCCCTGCGGGCCGATATCCGCGAAGCGTTCAGCAGTCGATCGATCGCCGGCAGTCCTGATGACCTCGAGTTCAGCTTGAACGCCAAGTGCCTGCAGCGAGTCGGCGACCCCGCGAGCCTGAGTGAGTGCGAGATCGGACCCCCTGGTTGCGATTCGCAGCGACTGATTATTCTCCATCGTCATGTTCCTTTGCTGGATTCTTATTGGCGGGTCCGCGACTTGCGAGCGCAGCGCGCAGCTCATCGGCGAACTCGGGTTCGAGCCCGCCGATGAAGGCCTCAATGGAACCATCTGGTCCATTGTGCACGAGACCACGAATGCCGAGGCAGGGTATGTGCGCGAAGCGCCGCGCCAGAACGTCACACCAGGTTTGAATGGCCGCTCGTTCTTCTTCGCCCAGCCCTTTCAACTCCTTCCTGAGCAGCCGCTGGACGCCTTCGCGGGCGGTGCGTTGGTAGCGCTGCTGTAATGTGCCGAGCAGCGGCGCGTAATAACGTTCGGCAAAGCGATCGTGCAGCTTGCCCAGTGCTTCGTCGACATGCTCGCGAGCCTGGGCGGATTCTACCAGCCGGGCGGCTCGGTTCGATTCAGCGATCTCGTTGATCGCATCCATATCCAGACGCTCGATGCCGAGCGCAGCGCAGGCGGCCGGATCGACATCCGGAGGAATCGCCATATCGATGAGCAGCAGGGGGTTGCCGGAAGCGGCCTCCCGAATGCGTTCGAGCCCCCGGCGGTCGAGCACGGCACCCGGCGCGCCTGTCGCGCTGAGCGCTGCCGCGATAGCGGGTGGCGATGCCGCGAATTGTGCGAGACCCATGTGCGTCCCGTGAAATCGATTCGCGAGTTCTTCGGCCTTTGCCGGCGTGCGATTCACAAACAGCAGAGAGATTCCGGCATCGCAGAGCGACTGCGCTGCACGTTCCGTCATTGGCGAGGCGCCGATCAGCGCCACAGTCTGCTTCGAATCGAGCGTGTGTTCGATCAGCCGCTGTGCCGCGATCTCGGCGAGAGATACACGACCGTGAGCAAGACGTGTCTCGCCGCGCACACGAGCCCCGATCCGCTGCGCTTCCTCGAACACGATGTCGAGCGCGTGACCGGAAAGCTGCATTGCTCTGGCGCGTTCATAGCACCGTCTTACCTGGCCGCTGATTTCCGTTTCACCGACGCAGGCGGAGTCGAGACCGGCTGCAACGAGGAACAGGTGCTCCGCTGCACCCTCACCGGACCACGCGCGCAGGCGTCGTTCAGCTTCGCCATCCAGGGGTGCGCGCCCGCGCAGCAGTTCGAACGCCTGCGGCCGCAGATCGACACCGTTGGTCGCGTCGGTTCGCGTGTAAATCAGCTCGACGCGATTACAGGTCGCGAGATAACCGAGTTCGGCCAGGTTCTGATCCTGCGCGAATTCGCGCAGATTTTCCTCGATCCGGTCCTCATCGAGCGTGAAATCGGCTAGCGACCGGGCGCCGCCCTGGCGCCAGGAGACTCCGATCATTCCGAGTTGTTCTAACAAAACAGCCAGTCCTGTGAGGCAACCGTATATTGATACCAGAGCAGGGTCGCAGATATGTCATGGCAGTGTCATGACTCGGCTGCAGCCAGGGCGATGCGCCGCAGCTCACTGCGCTGAGAGAGAATGTCTGCCGCGAGGGTCAGCTGCGCCCGGCAGCGTGTCTGGTTGTGTTCGCTCGCGGACCTGAAGCGTTGCGCATCCCAGCCGAAATAACTCTCTTCGAGTGCGTCTGCGCAAAAACGTGCGGCCAGTTCAG
>JASFSB010000209.1:0-4984 GCA_050114615.1 Gammaproteobacteria bacterium | reverse complement strand
GCAGGCGATCTGAAAATCGACGATACCCGCACAGTCGCCCGGCATACAGATCCAGTTGGCTTCTTTGGCGAGGTCGTTATGGGCGATGCCGTGCGCGTGCATCCGGCGCAGCTGTCGCAGCGCATCACGAAAATAGCTGCGCGCATCGAAACGCGCGCAGTGGAGCGGATTCCCGGGCAGATAGCTGCGCACGACACGCCCGGGCGTTTCCGTAATGAGTCGCGGGCACGAAATGCTGCCGGCGAGCTGGCGCAGCGCGCGCGCTTCACGCCGTGCGAGCCGACGAGCGAGGCTGCGCGTCCAGGGCGCTGCGTCGGCCGTTTCGCGAATTACGCAGCCGCAGTGCGTGTCGTGGCGAATCGTGCCGAGCGCATCGCGTTTGAGCTCGACTGCGGGCGCAGTGGCGGGTTTCATGCCGGGTGTGTGATGCGTTTCCACGCCAGCGACCTCCGTGGTGACTGATACAATGCCAGGCCTGTGGCCAAGCTCATCCAAAGTGTCGAATTCTTCGTCGTCGGTGGAGCCGTCCAGGCCGGCCGTAGCTGCTATATCGAACGCAACGCTGATCAGGATCTCATTGACGCGGTCGTCGGGCAACGCTTTGCCTGGATTCTCGCGCCAAGGGGCTCCGGCAAAACGAGCCTGATGCTGCGTGCAAGCGCTGCCTTGCGCGGTGAATCTCAGCATACGGCCGTCGTCGACCTGCGTCAGATCGCGGCACATGGGGAAGGCGCCGATCCGAGCCGCTGGTTCTATGGTGTCGCGCATCGCATCTGCCGCGAACTGCGGCTGAAGTTCGACCTGCAGACCTGGTGGCAGGAACGCAGCGCCCTGAACGCGGAACAGCGGTTCGCCGAATTTTTCTCCGACATCGTGTTGTCGCAGACACAACAGCCCGTCACGATCTTTTTCGATGAAGTCGAACACGTCAGTGAGCTCGCGTTCGCCGGAGATTTCTTCGAGGTCATACGCAACTGTTACGCGCTGCGCGCCAGCGAGCCGGATTTCAGACGCCTGAACTTCGTCGTCCTGGGCTCCGGTTCCCATTCGCAGCTATGCCCGGATGCGGCGATTTCCCCGTTTGTCATCGGCGAGGAAATCGCGCTGCACGATTTCACGCTGGAGGAGGTCGCGCGCCTGCAGCCGGGATTCGAGCTCGGCGAAGAGGCGGCGCTGGGTCTGCTCGAGCGCATCTATTCGTGGACCAGCGGACAGCCGTATCTGACTCAGAAGCTCGCGCGCGCGGTCGCCAGGCGAGGCGGCCGCCTCGAGGATGTCGAGCGTTGCGCTCAGGAGCTGTTTCTTGCGACGAATGTGGTTCATTCGGAACCGCAGCTGAGTTTCGTCAGTACGGAACTCGGACAGCATGGGCAATCCCTGCGGCCGGCGCTGACGATTCTGCGCCGCCTCGGTCATGGCATCGCCGTGCAGTTCGATTCTGCTTCGAAGGCGCAGGAGCGGCTGTTCGTTGCCGGAATCGCGCGGCGCGGCGCTGACGGGCAGCTCGAAATCACCAATCGGATTTACGCGCGGGTGTTCGACGAGCGCTGGGCGCGTGCTGCGATGCCGTTCCACTGGCGCGGCCTGGCCCTGGGGACCGCTGTCGCCGCGTTGCTTATTCTCGTGCCGTACTGGTATGTGAATTATCTGCCGCGACCGTGGATACAAACACTGACGACTCAGGACATCGAGTTCGACTCTGCACGGAGTGCCTGGGAGCGACTGAATCGACTGCCGGGCTTTGCCGACACGGCCGATACGCTGTTCGCCGACGTGCTTGCGCGGCGCGCGCGTTCGATGTCGACGCTCGCCGAAGTCCTCGAAAATGACGCGCTGATTCGCGATCTGAACGACCACGATGATCTCGCTGAGCGTTTGCTGGCGGAGTTCTGGCTGCGGCGCTCGCATGCAGCGGCGCACGCCGAAGATCGCGATGCGGCGCTGTTCTACGCAACCGCGGCGCTCGACGGTTTGCCCGAGGAGGCCGGCCGCGTGGTGGCTGATCTCGGCAGTGACGAATACGCGCGACTGACGCGCACCGTCAATCTCGCGCAGCCGCCGGTGCTGTGGGCGGCTGACGAATACTTCGAATCGGTGACGGCGATCGATGCGGCCAGTGAGTCGCGCATGATGCGCTTGTTCGACGGCGCTTCGACGGCGGCCGATGCGCCGCTTACATTGACGGCGCTGCAACACACTGCGTTCGTCCGCGAGCTCAGTGTCGACAGTGACGGTTCAGCCGGGGGCTTCGCGTTGCGGCTCGTCGTCGCTCACCCGGCGGCGAACGATCTGACCGTGACGCTCGCGGCACCCAGTGGCGCAGCAGTCAACGTGGCTTTGGCGGAGGAGTTTCGTGACAGCACGGGCTTTCTGCTCGACACGCGGTTGCTCGGGCCGTTAGCTGACGAACGTCGGCAGGGCGTGTGGCGCCTGACACTCGTCGACACAGTGGCCGGTAACGCAGGTGTCCTGCACCGCTGGTCGCTCGAATTCGCTGACGGTTCCGACTCCTGGCGCGGTGCGCCCGATGCCGGCGTCCCGATCCCCGAGCCGGTGCGCACAAACGAGATCGAGGTCGCACTGAGCGGTGACGGACGCATTGCCGTCGCGCGTCCCGCCCTGGAGGGCGTGTCCGGGTCACTGTCCGTGTGGGCGCTCGATCGAGGTGAGTTCCTGCACGATCTGCGTCTCGATCGGCCGCTGCAGTCGTTCGAGCTGACTCGCGACGGCGAGCATCTGCTGGCCGTGGCCGGCAATGAGTTGTTCATCTGGTCGGTCAGTGACGGCGACCTCGTCGCACGGATTCAGACACAGACGGAATTCCTGCTGCCGCCGGCCGTGAGCAGTGAAGGCGGCTATGTGGCCATCGCGGAACGCGTCGATGGCGCCGAGCCGCTCTTCAGCCTGATTCGAATCTCCGACGGCCGCCTCGTCTCGAGCATCACCGGACGCTCCGACCTGCATTCGTGGTTGCTCGGTCCGGAGGCGCGCTACCTTGCGCTGATGGATGGTTCGCGTTCGATCTCGGTCATCGAGCCGCGGCGTGGCACGCACGTCGCCACGCTCGAGCTCGAACGGCCGGTTGCCGCGGTCGTCGCAGTCGCGCACGGTGAATTGATCGTCACCGTCGACACCGGCGGTTCCGTGCATGTGTGGCAGCTTTCGGCTGCCGAAGAGGGCAGTACGCTGAGTGACAGCTGGCAGCTCGGTGTGACGAGTCAGCCGGGCAGTGTCACCGTTGCACCCGATGCGACGAGCGTCGTGTTCGTCGCACGCGCCGGCGAGCTCGCGATTCACGATCTGAGCAGGCAGCGCGCGCCGTTTCTTCTGCGGGTCGGCACCGCTCAGGCTGCCATCAGGACCCGGATCGCAGGCGACGGCTCGGCCCTGCTGACTCAAACCGGCCGCCAGCTGCGCATCTGGAGCATTGCCGAGCGTCCCCTGGCCGAATCCGCCCCGACGGAACTCACGGCACTGGCACTCGGCAGCGAAGGACGACTCGCAGCGCTGGGTTATCGGGGCGGCTTCGTTCGTGCTGCGAGTCTCAGCGATCCCGAGGCGCTCAGCCGCGACGGCGAGATGATCGACTACATCGGTCATCGCGGTCCGGTTACCGCGCTGACACTCAACGTTCAGCAAAACCTCGTGGCATCGGGCGGCCGCGACGGCAGCGCGCGGCTGTGGAACCTCGCGACGCTCAGTCCGGGTGATTCGCCGATGAATCACGCAGAAGGTCCGGTGGCGGGTCTGAGGCTGAGCGACGACGGCGGATGGTTGCTGGTCGGAACGCCCGACACGGCGAGCCTGTGGCGATTGCCCGAAGGCGCACTCGCTGCCGAGTACCCGGTCAACGGCGCCGCCGGGGCGCTGGCGTTCGCCGACCAGGGCGGCTTGTTCGCCATTGGTGATACGACCGGGAACCTGCTGGTCGCCGAGCGCGGCCAGGCTGAACCGCGATTCTCGATGCGGGCTGACAGCGAGATTACGGCACTCGCGTTTGCGCCGCGCGAAGATTATGTCGTATCGGGGGATGCGCTCGGCAATCTGCGCGTGTGGGCACTGCGTGACGGGCTGACGGTTCCCGAGCCACGCCGCTTTCGCGAGCCGATCCGCTGGCTCGATTTCGCCGACGCGCCGGGTCGTCTCGTCGTTCAGACAGAGCAGTGGCTGCATCAGGTCGATGTCGGCGAGCAGTTCGAGGTGACCGGCACGCGCCTGTTACCGGCAGGGCTCGAAGCCGGTGCTGCCGCCGACCGTGACGGTCGCTGGCAGCTGCTTGGCGGCCTGTTGCGCGGGCGCGTCGAAGTGACCACCGTCGAGTTCGATGCGGCGATTCGCGCGGAGCCGCCGGCGGTGCCGTCGCTGTCCGGGGAACGCGTGCCGGCCCGGCGCGCATGGGGCGAGATTCTCGGGCTCGAATTCGACGGTGACGGAAATGCCGTTCCCGTGATCCACCAGGCACAAAACTAGTCGTTTTCCGTGAACCAGGACCGGCGCTGTCGGCGTGTCCGGAGTTATCTTGTGCGGGCAGGCAGTACCGACCGAATACCAACGAGAGCCCGGATGATTTCGAGATCGAAAACAGCGCAGCAGCGCTGCGCATCCCTTGCGGTAGTCGGAACGCTTTTTCTGCTTGGCGGGTGTGAAGAACCGCAGCCGATCTCGTTTGCAGAATTCATGGACGACTCAATTGCCAGGGAAGGCACTCTCGCCCGCTGCAACGAGGACCGCGATGCCACCGCTGCCGACATCGAATGCGCGAATGCGCGTCGGGCAGCGGCGGCGATCGCGCTGCGCGAAGAGCGTGCGCGTCGTGAAGCGCTGGAACTCGAGTCCGAACGCAAACTCGCGGCGCTGCGCGAGCAGGTGGAACGCGAACGCGCTGCAACGCGCGAGGCACAGTTGCTGGCCGAAGCGGCGGCCCGAGCTGCCTACGAAGCGCAGTGGGAATCGCGTAACGCGGCACCCGTCGGGGTTGACGGTC
>JASFSB010000208.1:0-4987 GCA_050114615.1 Gammaproteobacteria bacterium | reverse complement strand
GACTGCTCCTTAGATTGTGACGGACGTCAAGGTTTTCGCATTGAAAGCCCTGATTGATCAGCCACAGGTTTCCCGCGGCTATACACTGGTTCTCGAGAATCAGCGCAGCGATATGGCTGTCGTTCCGGCAGCCGAGCCAGCTGAAGCAGCAACGGCAGCGGTGGGGAGGCCTGTAGCGAATGAAAACAGTTCTGATCGTGGAAGACCATCAACGGATCGCGCTCGCGTTGAGTATCCGCCTCAAATCGATGGGCTATGCAGTCGTTTCGGCGAGCGACGCCATTACGGCGGTCGGTCAGGCTAAAAAGGCCTTGCCGGATGTCGTCGTTCTGGATATCGGCCTGCCGGGCGGCGACGGCTTCGTCGTTGCCGAGCGACTCGCGCAGCACACCGACACGGCCGCGACGCCGCTCGTATTCATTACCGCCAGCAAGCAATCCGGGCTCAGGGAACGCGCGTTCGAGCTCGGTGCAACCGGATTCCTCGAGAAGCCTTTCAAGGCCACCGACCTCGCGGATGCGATCGAAACCGCCCTGATGGCGCCGGATTCCCTCGACGACGACACCTGCGAATTCGACTCCGGATTGACCTGGCACTAGCTGCCCGGAGCTCACCGGCCCACGATCAGTGGCCGTCGCCGCATACCCGATTTAGAATGTCGGGTATGGAGGAGAAAGACGATCCGATGCTCATCGCCTTCGGTGAGTTCGTGCGCGCGCAGCGTCGCCTTGCGCAGGTGTCGCAGCGCAATCTGGCGAAAATGTCGGGGGTGTCCGATTCCTATCTGAGCCAGCTCGAACGCGGTAACTATCGACCGTCGCCGCAGGTCGTGAAAGCGCTTGCCGAGGCATTCGGGCTCGAGCCGCGACAGCTTTTCATGATGCTCGGATTCATGGACGATGACGACACGAGCAGCCTCAGCGTAGAGCATGCGATTCAGATGGATGACCGGCTCACCAGCGACCAAAAGGAATCACTGATCCGCGTCTATCGGACATTCACCGGAACTGATTCCAAACCCTGAGTTTCGATTGCATTACTGCGGGTGCAAATATAGACTACGCCGCCTTCTGAGCGCCGCCGCGCTCCGCATTTCTACTAACTGTAACCTTGAAGCGCGAAGCTGCTTTAGGGGCTTTTATCGTGTTTGAGAGCTGTGTTCCCGTAACTGCGAGGGGTCCCCAATGACCAGCACTGAACGTCGTCCGTGGCACGAACTTTATAAAGGCGTTCCCGACACCATTACTCCGGTTGCCCTGACCGCACTCGAGATGTTTACGCAGACGCTCGAACGAAATCCCGAAGCGCCGCTGGTTCGCTATTTCGATCAGTCGCTTTCGGCGCGGGAGCTTGATGAACAATCGGATGCGCTCGCCTGCGAACTGCAGCGGCGCGGTATTGAATATGGCGATCGTGTGGCCATGTATCTGCAGAATATCCCGCAGGTCATGACAGTCGTTCTCGCTGCCTGGAAATGCGGAGGTGTGATCGTTCCGTGTAATCCAATGCTCAAGGAACGCGAGCTCGTGAAGCTCCTGTCGGACTCCGGGAGCCGCGTCATTGTGTGTCAGGAGGATCTGTACGCAGATGTCGCGCAGGCCGCCATTCCCTCGACGGCGGTTCAGCACGTCATCACGACTTCGCCGCTCGAATATCTGGAGTCGCGTGCCGAATTACCCGGCGTGCTGAAGAACATGGCCAGAATGCCCTTGGCGAATACAGACGATCTGATCGAGCTGATCGAACAGCGCAAAGGTGAGAAGCCTGAGCCGGTTACGATTTCGAGCGATGACGTCGCATTCATGGTGTACACGTCCGGGACGACGGGGCAGCCGAAAGCGGCGATGAACACCCACGGTAACGTCGTTTTCGCGACGTCGGTCTATCAGCACTGGATGTCGCTCGACGAAAACGACACGATCCTTGGTCTTGCGCCGCTTTTCCACGTAACCGGGCTCGTGGGCCACGTGACGCTGGCGATGCTCATTGGCGGCCCGCTCGTGCTCTTTTATCGCTTTGACGCCAACGAGGCGTGCCGTCTGACGCAGCGGCACAAGGCGACGTTTACGGTCTCGGCGGTGACGGCGTTTATCGCGCTGCTCGAATGCGAAGGCATCCGCAAATATGACATGTCGACGCTCAGTAAAGTCTATACCGGTGGTGCGCCGACACCGCCGCGTGTGCTCGAAGACTGGCATGGGCGCTTCGGCGTGCGAATTCACCCGATGTACGGACTGACGGAGGCGACGTCGCCGACGCATGCGACGCCGTACGGTGAGATTCCGCCGATCGACCAGTTCACCGGTGCGATGTCGGTCGGCATACCCGTGTTCAACACCGATTGCCGCGTGATCACCGATTCGGGCGCTGAGGCCAAACCGGGGGAAATCGGCGAGTTCGTCATTTCCGGACCGCAGATCATTCCGGCTTATTTCCAGCGGCCGAACGAGACCGCCAAGGCCCTCGGCGATGGCGCACTGCGGACCGGCGACGTGGGGTTCATGGACGAAAGCGGCTGGTTTTATCTGGTCGATCGCTCGAAGGACATGATTGTCGCATCGGGCTTCAAGGTCTGGCCGCGCGAGGTCGAAGAGGTGCTCTATCAGCATCCTGCCGTTCGCGAGGCTGCGGTCGTCGGTGTGCCGGACGAATATCGTGGCGAGACGATCAAGGCTGTCGTCAGCCTCAAGGCCGGCACGTCAGCGACCGAAGATGAGATCAAGGCGTTTACGCGCGAATTGCTCGCCGCCTATAAATATCCGCGTGTCGTCGAAATCATGGACGAGCTGCCGAAAACGACGAGCGGCAAGATCATGCGTCGGCTGCTGCAGCCGACTCGCGAGCAGGTCATGCAGATGCAGACTGCCGAAGGCGACCTCGTCGACGACGCAACCTATCCGAATCTGCGCATTGCGGTGGAGGCACGCGCAGTGCTGGAGGCCGGCGCAGTCTGGCTGCGGTTGTCACGCGGCGAGTTACCGCGCTCGACGTCAAAGCAGTTGTATGAACGTCTGCGGACGATGTTCTCGCACCTGACTGAAGACGGTCATTTTATCGACAGAGAAGCGTTCCTGGACGCGAACCGGGCCTACCATCTGTCGGTCGTGGAACTCGCCGAAAACGAACACCTTGCCGCTGGCTTCGACCGGCTGAAACTGCGGAGACGGTTCTCGAAAGCCCTCGCTGAGCAAACGCGAGTATCTGATAACTCAATGTATTTTCATGAGTTTTTAACGGATTCCCTGGCTGCCAGCGACCGCGACGGAGCACTGAAGGCCATTCTGTCCTGGGGGAAGAATTCGGCCAGCCATGCGCGGCGTGCACTCGGATTCGACAAAGACGTGCAAAACGATCAGGACCTGCTTGCCGGAACCATCGTCGAAGACCTGTCGGTTGCCGTTGCGCCGGAACAGGAAAACCTGGCCGGCGATATCGATGCCCTGATTCAGGCGCTCGATGCACGTGCGGCGATCGAGATCGGTATTACCCAGACACTGGGCCCTGCGCTGTCGATCGAGACCAAACGCGAGGCGCTCGTTGCCAGGCTGCGCGCGTTTATGCCACTGGTCCGCGGCGCAGGTGCCGCTGCCGTCGCCCGGTACATCCGAGCCGATGATTCGTTCCACCGCGTATTTCTCAGCACGCTGCGCAATCCGGCGCTGTTCGAGATATACAACGGCATGGACCTGCCTGAACTGATGCGGCGCATCATCGAGGTGGCGCCGCCGTCGATTCGTGAGGTGTTTGACGATCATCGGCAGCTGACCCGCTCGCTGCAGGCGGGCGATGCGAACGCGACGTGCCATGCGATCTCCGATCACACGAATCGAATACGCGATGCTCTGGCCGACTTCCTGCTCGAAGCCGACGTCGACGACGCACCGGCCGCCGAGATTGCCTGAATCGGGCTGCTCAGTGCGCGCCGGGTCCGCTGGCTGGGTGCACAGGGCGCTCATAGTGCATTGATAAATAAGCGATAAAAATTTTTCGGTCGAGATGCTTGACATGCAGAGCAAATGCGTAGCAAACTACGCAAGACAAGCAAATCTTCATCGAGGAACGACCAATGTCAGATTATGTAAAAGTCGCTAATGAGGCGGGTGACCAGGTTCTTGCCGGCATTGCCGAGACTCAGGACAATATCCTGAAGGCGATGGCGCCGTACACGGAGTGGGCCGCTACGCAGACGAAGATGGCGCCTCCGGCCTTCTCGGCTGATCTGCCGACTATGCAGGAAATTACCGAAGCCAACTTCGCTTTCGCAGCTAAGCTGCTGAAGCAGCAGAAGAAGTTTGCGGACAAGCTGTTCGCTGCCGCCTCTGCCTAAACTCGGGTTCGGGCTTTTGATATCGTCAGCCGCGGCAGCAGGAATGTTGCCGCGGCTGATTTGTCTGGGCGCCTTGCGCGCAATGGAATGCCTTCGCTATCGTGTGTCGACATGGCAGAAGAACAAGATAAAGACAAAGAAGAACGCCCGTTCGTAGAGCGCTGGCTCGAAGAGCAAAAAGAGTGGCAGAAGACCATGTTGACATACATGGACACGATGGCGAACAACGAAGAATTCCTCGTCCATCTTGGCAATGCGATGCGTGGTTCGTTGCTGGCGGGAAAGCCGTATCCAGGCACCACGGTACCCGACTCTGCTGAAACCGACGCGAAACACTCGGACAGCAACGACAGGCAGGCCGATGAACGCCTCGATCGCATACTGTTCACGCTGCACGAGTTGCAGGGACAGCTCAACGACCTGCAGCTGACAGTCGACCGACTCCTCGTTGCGCAGCGAAACGCCGGTGGACCGGCACCTGTCAAAGGGGCGGCAGATGCCGGGAACGACACGGCTGCGGAGGCCGCAACATTTGCGGCCCCGCCCGGCGAACATGAACGAGACAGCTGACGATATCGACGCCGACCGCGAGCTCGAGGCGTTTCTGAAAATCTCGCGGCAGAATCGCGCCAAGTTCGAACGGCTGCGGGAGGTGCTCAC
>JASFSB010000207.1:0-5013 GCA_050114615.1 Gammaproteobacteria bacterium | reverse complement strand
GGAATCCGGCGGAGTCATCATCTCCATTGCCGACTCGGGAAACTCCCCGGACGTCGCATCGATTTTTGGCGCGTCACGGTCGAAGTCGAACTCGACGAGAAAATCCTGGAGACTGTCCGTATCGCCGGCCAACGGCGTCGGCGGCGTCGTAAACACCTGAGCAAGCGAACCCGCACCCATGACCGCAATCGTCGGCTGCATGTTCCACGGCGGCACAGTGCTCTCGAGCTTCCAGAACCTCCAGTTGCCCGAGGCAAGCCCGGTATCCCAGGCCCATTCACTGTAGAGCTGCTCGCCGGCGCTGTTGCGCGGCCCTCCCAGCACGCGTGCGAGTGCGTCGATCTTCGCACTCGGCAGGCAACCGTCAGCTTCGGTGTCTCGACAGGCCATCGACATCGGCTCGAAGGTGCCTTGACAGCCTGTGATATCGAACACGAGTCCATCAGCGATGCCATCGAGACCATCGCAGACGCGACGCACATGCGCGGCAACGATATCGAGTTCACTTCGACTGAACGCAGTCTGCAGCGTGTCGCCAACACTTAGAAATGCCTGCGCGTCCCAGGCATGCTGCACCGCAGCGCGCGGCAGATGAAATCCCGGATAACCGGCGATCAGTCCGTCGAAGGAGTCGAACATACGGCTGGCCGCGATCATCGCGTGCCGCCCGCCGTTGGACGATCCGGCGCCATAGGTGTAGCTCACCGGTCTGCCGTAATAACGCTCAGTCAGCTCGCGCACCACTGGCTGCAGTTTTGCCACGGCGCCGTAGCCATAGTCCTTTCTCGCTTCGAACTCCAGGCCAAATACGTTGCCACCGGCGAGGCCTGCTGCCGGATGCGCAGAACCGTCGTGGCCGGCATCGCTCGAGACGACGGCAAACCCGCGCGCGAGCGCGCTGTCGCCGGGCGGCATGACTGATAGCCGTCCGAGCGCGGGGACAACGGCACCGTCGTTGCCGCCGTTGAACTGATGCAGGAACCGACCCGACCACTCATCCGGCAATCGCAGCTCGAAAGATATCGCGTAACTGTTTCCGTCCGCACCGATGCGCTCGTGGGTACGCCCGCGCACGATGCAATGATCGATCGGTACCTCGGCGGACGCCGGTGTCGCAATTGCCTCAATGATGCGCATACCGTCCGACGCAAGTGCCGCCACCGCGTCACAATCTGCCGCCGCCAGCACGGTCGCGGCAGGTGCGAGCGCAAGCACGGCAGCCGCCGTCAACGCATTCGATTTCTTCATCTCATCACCAGACGGATTCGACTCCGCAATGCCTAACGAATCGCAAACCCCGCGCGCGGATTGAATTCCTTACCGTCACCACGCGTTGCATGGATCCAGGCTGCGGCCGGACGCCCGTCTTTCATCGGGTTGCCGGTAATCGTAATCTCCGTTCCTGGCGACAGATCGCTCTTGCGAATACCTGCGCGCATCAGCGTACTCGGGCCTTCCGCTTCGAAGCCCCAGGTCGTGACGGAACCGTCATCATTCGTGACATCGACGAGCAGCCATGAGTGCGGATTCGTGTACTGGAACTCCTTGACGACACCGGACACGGTTACTTCGGAATGTTCATCGAACATCGTCGCCGAGTGATGAGCCAGAGCCGGGAGACTGAAGGCGATCAGCCCGGCCAGTGCAGTTTTCAATAGTCTGTTCATTTCCTGATCTCCTTGGTAACGATTAGTCATCTGAATTCGTGAAGTCGAAATCCGTAAAGTCCGACGATCCTTCTTCGGTCAGTGTGATGGCATTATTCTGGCTCTCTGTGAAGTCCCAGTAGCGAATTCGCAGATAGTGGTCGTCGTTCGTCAGCTTCTTGTAGGTGTGACGCGCATACCATGGCTCCAGCAGATTTGGCGGATCGTAGACCCACACGTCCGCGACAATCGTCTCATCGTCGATCTTTTCCCAGACTTCGACGGTTTCGACCTGATCGGAATACTCCGGCTGGATACGCTGATACTGTCCATCACGCATCGAATTGGTGTGCGCGATGAGCCGCTGACCGTCCCAGAAGCCGATCGAGTCACCTTCCCACAGCGGATAACTGTCCTCGGGCGGGGTGTGCTCACGCCCGTCGGTGTAGACGCGTCGTATCTCGTTCATCATCTCGTTGATCAGGTAAGTGGTCCCGGGCGTGACGGCAAAGTCGCGCAGGAACGGCTCGGTGAACCACCGTGGCATGCCGGCAGGTTTACCGGCGCTGAGCCGGTCATATTCGATCCCGCGGTCGATATTGTCGAGCTTCTCGATCAGGCGCCGCCGCGCATCGGGTCGCAGTCTGGCCGTTGGCAGGTTGTCGAACGAGGCCTGATCCTGGTCCCAGAAGAACAATACGCCTTCGCGCGTCCACACGCCGCTCCAGTCCGGGACTTCGCCAGGCTCGAGCATCGTGTCGTCGCCGGCCTGCTCTTTGAAGTACTGATACAGATCCCAGGCCGTTTCGTGCTCGAGACCCAAATCGATCATCGCCTGCTTCTCCGGCGACGGTGCAGGCGGCTCGTTGCGCTGCGCATTTGCGGCCGGTATAGCTAATATTGCCATTGCTGATACGACCGCCGATACGACTCGGCAATGTCTGGTTAAGTCAGGTCGCATACGTTGGATCCCCCATGAATCCCAATTTACTAACTGCGATTATGCCGCAGATTGTTCGCTTTCACGATTCCGCGTGCCATCTTAGCGGGTCAAAACTGAATGTCAGCCCAACGCTACCGTGAGGACCTGATCAGCCGTGGGGTCATAGCAACGCTCAGGCCGCTTCCGGCTTGCTCGAGCCTTTCGGCTGCTCCGGGGGTACTGCCCAGTCTTTCGGCATTTTGCTGAAATCGAAAAACGGCTGTTCGTCGCCCTGCTCGATCGCTTCCTGTACCTGCCTGTAAAACTCGCTGCCGGCTTTGTTCGAGAAAGTGATTTCCACTTCCCTTGCTTCGTTCGCCGTCTTCGGCCTTTGGCAGTATTCCGGGAAGGTCGCCTCGCCGGCGTGACCGGCCGCGTATCCGCGCGCAAACATCTGCTTCAGAATACCGAAGCCGTCGTTCTGCACGAGCACATCGCCGCGCGGATGACCGCCCATCGACTTCATGTGATCGATGAAGGCGTCGAGGTCATAGCAGTCGTAGGCGACGTGCTGGCAGGAATGGTCGCCGTGGCGTTCCACGAAGCTCGTGACCTGGGATTTCTCAGCACGGTCGATACCTTCGATCAGCGCGATTCCAAATTCGCCATAGTCGATGCACCAGATTTTCATGCTGCTGTTCGGATCGTTCGGACGCGCATCGTCGATACGTTTGATCAGCGTGCCGCCTTCGACCTCGATATGAAACCAGGCCCATTTTTCGATCGTGCCTTTCGCACAGGCGTAAGAAACGTGGTCGATCTTTTTCAGGTGAGGCATTCCGGTCTCCTCGGTCTTAAGTTGACGATAAGACCAAGATAGCGGAAATCGCGCGCAGGGTGCCTGTCAATTCCCGCGCTGAATATGATATATACGCAGTAATTAATTATTTATATATATTTACACGCAGGATTTATCATTCATGGATGCACTTGACAAAAGAATCCTACGCGCGCTTCAGGCCAACGGGAGAATGGCGTGGTCACAGCTGTCCGAGCAGGTCCATCTGTCGGCCAGCGCGTGCCAGCGGCGCGTCGAAGCGCTGATCCGCGACGGCGTCATCGAGGCGTTTACCGTCAGCCTGAATCAGGAAGCGCTCGGCTATGGCGTACGCGCGTTCATCAACGTCAACATCGATCGCCAGCAAACGGATCAGGCAGAAGCGTTCCGCAGACAGATACTCAGACATTCAAACGTACAGGCCTGCCACATGGTGTCCGGGAACATCGATTTCATTCTCGATGTCGTTGCAGACAGCCTGGATTCGTTCAGCGACTTCATCGACGGCGATCTGCTGAATATGCCTGCCGTCAAGGATGCTTCGTCATCGATCGTGCTGCGTGAGATTAAACCGTTTCGAGCGGCGATCGGCGGATAAGACCCGTCCGAGTGACGATACGCTCACGGGGCAGCGCGCTCCTGCGCTTCGCGCCGCAATCGATTGGCTGACGAAATCGTATTGTCCGCGACCTCGATGATCCGAGGCACGAACATCTCGTTGCGCTCGAGCAATCGGCGCGTCGCGCCCGACGGCTGAGCCACCGCGACCAGCGCCAAACCTGATGACACGAGTAATGAGATCGCCAACGCACGCATATTGCCCGCTCCTGAATCAGCGCTCCTGTGGCATTCAAACGGTACCGGATTCGTCCCAGGTCAGATAAAGCGTCTTCGGCCCCCGAAACGAAAAATTCGGGTAGTAAACGAACTCCTGGTCTGCAACGAGGCGCAGCGACGGCAATTTCGCCACCAGCGTCTCGAGCACGATGCGGACTTCGAGCCGCGCGAGCAGCCGCCCCAGACAAATGTGGATGCCCCGTCCGAACGCGATGTGTGCATCCGAATTCGCCCGGTCGAGGTCGAATCGCTCCGGCGCATCGAATACGGCCGGATCGTGATTGGCCGATGCCAGGGACATGAACACGTGCGTACCGGCCGGCAGTTTGTAACCGCCGAGTTCAGTCTCCTGCGTCGTCACTCGGCGCCAGCTCGTCTGCGCCGACTTGAAACGCAGCACCTCTTCGATCGCAGCGCCGATCTCTGCCGGATTCCTGCAGATACGCTGCCAGTTTTCGCGTTCGCCGAGCAGGCACAACAATGCATTGCTGATCAGGTTACGCACGATTTCGTGCCCTGCAAAAGACAGCCCGTAAACGACCGACTGAACCTCCTTGAACGACAGATCGTCCGGATTATGACTGTGTGCGGCAAGCAGCTCTGAGGTGAAGTCATCCGCCGGGTTGTCCCGGCGCATCTCCACATACGCCATGACATAGCGCCAATACGCGAGCAGATTGTGCGCAACGGCAATCTGGTAGTCCTTGTCCCGTTTACCCCAGGTAAACTCGAGCCGGTCGTTCGTCCACTCCTTGAGCTGCTCATCGTCG
>JASFSB010000206.1:0-5034 GCA_050114615.1 Gammaproteobacteria bacterium | reverse complement strand
GAAGAAACACTCAAAGCAAACGTATTGATCGTGGGCGGTACCGGCGGTATCGGCAAAGCGCTGGCGCAGCGATACGCGAAGCTTGGCAGCGATGTGATCATTACTAGCCGTGATGCCGGGCGCGCACAGAGCACTGCAGCGCAAATCGGTCCAAACGTGCGCGGGATTGCGCTCGATATCGCTGAACCGGAGCAGATCGCTGATATGCTGGCCGACGTAGGCAAGCTCGATAGACTGCTGATCGTTGCTGTGGAGCGCGATCAAAACAGCGTGCGCAATTACGACATCGCGAAGGCGCGACGCGGTGTGACGGCGAAGCTCGTCGGCTATACCGAGATCGTCCACGTTCTGCTGGATCGCTTCAATGAAGACGCCTCGGTAGTGATCTTCGGAGGCCTTGCCGCCGACCGGCCCTATCCTGGGTCGACGACGATCACGATGGGTAATGGTGCTGTAAAGAGCATGATCAAGACGATGGCAGTCGAGCTTGCGCCGATCAGATTCAATGCCATTCACCCGGGCATTATCGGTGACACGCCGGCGTGGGCGGACAAGCCTGACGCACTGGAAGCGGTCAAAGCACGAACGCCCGGCGGGCGGATGGTGACGACTGAAGATGTCGTCGATGCAGTAAAGTTCCTGTTCAATAATCGCGGGGTCAACGGCGTCAATCTCGTTATCGATGGCGGCTGGATGCTGCAATAACGAGGCGCCATACAGGAAAAGGGGCGGCGCGGTTGCCCGCGCCGCCCCTCTCTTTTTTGCTCAGCTTCCTTTGGTTCGCCAGCTGTCGGCGTAATTCTCGCGCGCCTCGCGCGAATACGGTGTCGGTGCAACCTTGACGCGAATGTCAGCCTGTTTGTGTGGTAGCTCGATTGAGGTTTTGCCCGTTGCTTCTGGCTCGCCCCACTTGAGCGTCAGCACGTCACCGATCTGTACATCGGCAGCGACGACAGCGAGCGACAGCATGCAGCGCTCGTTCCAGGAGTAACCATTGAACATCGACATACCGACCGGCTTGCCGTCCCTCAGTAGAAGATCCGCGTTGCTCGAGGAATAGTTCGGCTGTGGGAAGTCGATCCACTTGTATGCGGTGCCCTCCTCGAACGCCGAGGCGACAACCTTGAGAAGATCGTCGCGATTCCATTCGATGGTGACTTTATGGCGATTCGGTCCGTCCTTCATCTTCGTTAGCGCATCCTTGCCGATGAATTCGCTCTTCCAGCCGATGTAGAAGCCATAGCCGAGCTCGAACGGATTTACGTAGTAATCTTCGATGTCGTCGCTGACCAGACTGCCGCCAATCGAACCCAGCGCTTCATAGCTGTCGGCGCCGAGCCAGTCGCGGTAGTCTTTCATCATGCCGTCGCCGGTATAAATGCCGGGAAGCGGTGAGGGGATCCAGCCGGATTCGAGCGTGTTGGTGGAGTAAGCACGACTACCGACGAGGCGCAGGTCGACGCCAACGTCCTGGGCCGCTTCGATGATCGTGGACTGTATATACGACTTGTCCGAGTACGGCCCCCATACTTCGAGACCTGGTGCGCCGGCCATTCCGTGGCGCAGAGCCTGCACTTTGCGTGAGCCGATGTTGATCCAGTCGACATGAAAGAACCTGACCTCGGGAACGGGTCCGCCATTGATCTTGTCGAAGATTTTGTTTGCTTCGGGTCCCTGAATCTGAAAGCGATAGTGCGTTCGATAGATTGCTCTGCCGTCCGGTCGGCTGTCGGAGCGCGGATCGTGAATCAGGCGTACATTGAATTTCCCGACGGCTGCCTGGAAGCGCACCCAGTTGGCGGTCGGCGCTCGACCGACGAGCACGAATTTGTCGTCACGCTCGCGGAAGATGATCATGTCGCCGATGACGTGACCGGCCGGGGTGACGGGCACGAAGTGCTTGGCGCGGTTGAGACCAAAGTTGGCAAAGCTGTTGATGCCGACATACTGTAGGAACTCGGCTGCATCGGGCCCCTCGACGATGAGTTCGTCCATGTGGTGCGTCTGATCGAACAGAACCGCCGAGTCTCGCCAGGCCGTTTGCTCACTGCGCCAGTTCGAGAACTCGGGCGCGACAACCGGATACACGTAAATGCCGGCCCTGGAATTTCTCAAAAGATTGACCGGCCCGCCGGCCGCATCCATAACGGCGGTCAGATTATTGTTACTCATCGCCTGCTCCCCCCTGTGCTGGTCTCGTCGATGCTCAAAAACAGGCCGCACATGATGCCATCAACGGCATCTAAGTAACACATTTATATAGTATTTCCGGTGCAAGCCGGGTTATCGCAAAAGTAGTATCCGTGGCACTACTCAAGCGGCTCGAGCATGGGTTCACCAGGCGGGTGCTCGTCGACTGCGATCGCATAGAAGCCGCTCACGGCATAGGTGCTCATGACGGCAACGAGATCCATTGCGCCGTGTTCGCCGAACAGCTTCACGGCACTCGCGAAGGTGGCAGAGCTCATCTTCCTGTCGCGCAGCAGCTCACGTCCGAAGCGAATGATCGTCGCGTCGGTCTCTGAAAGACTGTTGAGGGACTTATTGTCCCGGACGATATTGAGCACACCTGAAGTAACACCCGCGTTCAGGGCGGCTTGTTTGTGCGCGTTCCATTCGAGGGTGTAGTTCGTTTCGCGACAGGCCACCATGATGGCCAGCTCGCGTGCGTGTGCGTCGAGTGTGCCGCCGATCGCACCATCATGAAGATCGAGCAGGGCGATTGCGACGGGAATATTGTATGCGGCAAATGCCAGCGGACCGCTGATCGGGTCGCCGGGCTGGCCGTTGCGCGCGAATATGTCGGACAGGCGGCGACCTCCTTCACCGAGATCCTGGCGTGTCAGATAAGGCAGACGTGCGCCGGATTCTGCGTTGAGATCGGCCGGCATGTGCTGCGCCAGCGCGGCGGAGCTAACCGCCCATACGGCCGTGACAAACGCTGCTGTGACGATCCGATCTAATGCTCGTTTGGTATTCATCATCACAATGTCCCCCAGAGGGTTAAGCGGAAACTGAAATGCAGTGTCTGGATCGACACGGTCACCGTATCGCCAGAGGTCGCAGCGGTGAACCCGTAGCGCCCTTGAAACGAATCGGATTCGCCAGAAACAGAAACTCATATACCTCATCCTCAGATAATTCTTCAAACGTCATGTTCTCGATGTTGAAGATTCCATTCTTCATCATCAGTTCCTGATGAATCGGAATGGCCAGCGAGGAATCCGGATTCGGCGATACTTCCGTAACGGTCGTGTCGCTGCCCGTTACCGTGATTTGCTTCTCGATGAGCCAGTCGGAAACTTCGAAGCCGATTCCGGGTTGCGCCCCGCCGTAAGCCGCATGGTCGTCCCAAAGTTGTGCCCAGCCATAGCGAAACAAAACAGCATCGCCGGGTACGATCGAGTCTTCGTCGATGCCCTGGCGCTCAAGAGCGCCGCGCACGTCAGCGAGCGTAACTTCATAGCCGCCTTCGAGTCTGCCGACACCTTTGTATGCGGGCACGTCGACGAGAACTCCACGCGTGATGATCGGTTTGATGTGCTCGATCCCGAGTTGCCGCAGGCCCGCCTTGTCGTCCATCTCGCTTGACGTAAAGCCGTTGTAGAAGACGAGCTCGCGTGAGCCATCGTCAAATTTGACCTCGCCGCCGACATGACCCAGTCCGTCAAACTGGGTGCCGACCTGGCCGATTTCCGTCGACAGCATCTCGTCGTTGTAGACGACGCGGTTGTCCCCGAAGGGGGCGCCAGTTGCGAGCATCTTCATGCCGTATGTTCGCGTGCCGACGAGCGGCATGCTGGCTTCGTAGACCTGGCCAAGCTCGTAAATCTGACCGGTTTCGACCAGCTGCATGGCTGCAAGGACTTTCGCTGGCGTGATCCGATTCGACGCGCCTGCCTGATCGTCGGGACCCCATTCGGCGTGCGGCCACCACGGTCCGGCTGCGCGAGTCTGGGCCGCAGAGATTGCGGGCACGAGAAGCACTAGCATCAGTGCGCTTTGAATTGGTTTCATCGAGATCTCCCCGGATCTTCTCAGGGTCCTTCACAGTTTACGTTAGAATATTCAGTTGTGGTCGACAGAGAACGGGCAGCGGCTATTGGCCGGGGGGAGCGCATTAGATGACGAGTCGATTCCTGGTGAGACGATTTTCGATGGGGCGGACTGCATTGCTGATGTATTTCGCGGCCTGTCTGCCGGCTGGTTTCGCTGTGCATGCCCAGTCGGTCCTGCCCCCGCTTGCCAGTCTGAGTGCGGCAGACGCCTGCCATCGGCTCAATGGCTCGAAAATTCCTCCGGAAGCCATCGGCCTTGCGACCAGCGGCGCAACGATCGACTCCGCAGAACTGATAGGTGCGCGCGCCAGCGACAACGAAAACGGCGAATTCTGCAAGGTGCTCGGCAGCATTCATCCTGTCGCCTACAACGCGCCGGACATCAAATTCGAGGTCAACCTGCCGAGCGACTGGAACGGCAAATCGCTGCAGTTTGGCGGCGGCGGCTTCAATGGGCGCGTCGTGACGGGTCTCGGGCATTACGCAAAGCAGCCGGATTCGGAGGCAACACCGCTGGCGCGGGGCTATGTCACGCTCGGCAGTGACTCCGGGCACCAGTCGGGCGGTGGCTTCGACGGCAGCTTTTTTCTGTTCGACGAAGCATTGCGCAACTACGGCCACGAGCAGATAAAAAAAACGCATGACGTTGCAATGCTGCTGGTCGAATCGCGCTACGGAACGGAATCTCAATACAACTACTTCATCGGTGGTTCACAGGGTGGCCACGAAGCATTCGACGCGATTCAGCGATACCCCGACGATTATCACGGAGCGGTAGCCGGTTACCCTGCGCATAACGTCGTGATGCTGCATTTGTCGGCAAACCGATATGCGCGCGCATTGCATGCGCACGAAGGTGCGAGCTGGATCAGTCCGGCGAAAGTCGTTCCATACGTTGAAGCAGTCTACGAAGCGTGCGACGGACTCGACCGGGTCGAAGATGGAATCATCAGCAATGTCGACGCCTGCCTCGACG
>JASFSB010000205.1:0-5052 GCA_050114615.1 Gammaproteobacteria bacterium | reverse complement strand
CAAGGTGCGCATACTGTGCGAAGACCTGACGCTGTTCCGCGACCGCAATGGCAAACTCGGGCTGATCGCCGAACGCTGCCCGCACCGCTGCGCGAGCCTGCATCTGGGAATTCCCGACGAGCGCGGGCTGCGCTGCTGTTATCACGGCTGGCTCTTCGACCACGAAGGCCGGTGTCTCGATCAGCCGCTCGAGCCCCCGCACTCGACGATGAAGGACGAGATTCGCATCAAGGCCTATCCGGTTCAGGAGATGGGCGGACTGATCTGGGCGTACCTCGGACCGGAGCCCGCGCCGCTGCTGCCACGCTGGAATCTGTTCGTCCGCGAAGACGGCTTCCGGCAGATTCTCGCGCATCGGTTGCCGTGCAACTGGCTGCAGTGCATGGAAAACCGCGGCGATGTCGGCCATGCCATTTATCTGCACGGCGCCCTGTTCCGATACGTGCGCGAGCGCCAGGGCCTGCCGCACGAAGATCCCCAGGCGCGTTACAACTCGACGATGGGGAGAATCGACGAGATGCGCGCGCGCGGCGCCTACATGAAATGGCGTCCGATCTACAATGAATTCGGTTTCACGAAAGCGAGCATCGCATCAGACAGCGACGAAGAGCCGCGTAGCTGGACGATCGGGATGAATCCGATTCTGTTTCCTTACATTCTCGCTTTCGGCCCGCAGGAAGGCGACACGCGCATTCGCCGCCTGTATCAGATCGGTGTTCCGATCGACGATACGCACACCTGGCATTTCCAGTATTGCTGCTATG
The DNA here is from genome assembly GCA_050114615.1 of Gammaproteobacteria bacterium. Classification (GTDB taxonomy): domain Bacteria; phylum Pseudomonadota; class Gammaproteobacteria; order Steroidobacterales; family Rariloculaceae; genus JAHEEO01. Next base: position 4,288 of record JASFSB010000205.1, on the reverse strand, counting down.
TGTTCCCGGACGGCGTCGATGTCCCCAGGCAGGACGATGGCGTTCCATACCGCGAGCTGCCGATCACCGATGAAAACGGCGAGTTCATACTCGACTATGTGCTGGCTCAGGATATGGCCGCCTGGTACCAGCAGGGCGAAATCACGGATCGCACGCAGGAACACCTCGGCGTCAGCGATCGGCTCATCATCGCGTACCGGGAAATGCTGCGGAAACAGATCGACATCGTCGAATCCGGCGGCGAGCCGATGAACGTGTTTCGTGACCCCGCCACGATCGAGAGCCCGGAGCTGCGCATTCCCGGCAACGAAAAAGGCGCGGAAGCACCGACGCGCAGCACGCTGCTCGGCGGCTCGATCCAGTATCGCGACAACTATCACAAGGCCGGCGCCGACGGTCGCCTGTATATCGACGACGACGTCGACGGCCTGTGTCCGGATCGCGAGCTGATCCTGGAGCTCTACCGCCAGGCCGAGCAGGTTCGGCGGCGTGCGAGTTGACGGTACCGCGGCGCAGGCTCGGGCGAAGCGGACTATCGCTGCCGGTCATCGGGTTCGGCTGCGGGCCGACTGCGGCGCTCATTGCCAGCGGCGTCGGCGATTCGCAGTACGAAGCCGTCGCGCGCGCGCTCGAGCTCGGTATCGACTTTTTCGATACAGCCCCGCTCTACGGCAACGGCCGCTCCGAACAGGCGCTCGGGCAGATCCTTCGTGAGCTCGGCGCCACACCGGACATCGCAACGAAAGTTCTGTTATCGCATGACGATCTGAGCAACATCGACGACGCGATCACCCGCTCGGTCGAAACGAGCTGCGAGCGCCTTGGTCGATCGCAGCTGACACTTTTATTTCTGCACAACCGTATCGCCGCGAAGCGAGTGCCGCAGACCGGGAACAGCGTCGGACCACTGCTGAGCCTGGATGACATGCTCGGCCCGGGCGGCGTTGCCGAGGTCTTCGGGCGCCTGCGCGATCGCGGCATCGTCCGGCATGTCGGCTGTTCGGCTTACGGCGGTGAGATGCAGGCCGTGGCCGGCGTGATCGACAGCGGCATGTTCGATTGCCTGAGTGTGCATCACAGTCTGCTGAACCCGACCGCATGGACGCGCTCACGGTTTGTCGCAAACGAACACGACTACGCCCGCATCGCTGCGCGCGCTGCCGAAGCCGGTATGGGTGTCATCGCATTACGCGTGTTCGAGGCAGGCGTACTCGTCGGCGGCAAGCCCGCGAGCGAAACCGTCGAGGCGCAATTGAAAGCGCTCTCGGAGCTGCTCGCCAACCAGCGATCCGTTGCCGACGCCGCCCTGAGATTCGTGCTGTCAGAGAAAGCGGTGACGACCGCGCTCGTTGGGTTTTCGAGTCCGGCGCACGTTGAAGCGGCCGCGAAAAGCGCCGTTGAAGGCGCACTTGCGGAGCCGCTGCTGACTCGCATCGCGACCTGGCAATCTGATCCGCTCAGGCAGATACTCAATTGATGACGCACAGTAAATCGCCGTGGGACATCCACGAGAATCATGACTCCGCCCTCGCAGCGGCGCGCAGTCTCGTTCCGGAGTTGCGTGCCCGAGCGCCGGAAGCCGAGGCGAATCGAGTCATTTCGGAGCGCACGATCGACGACATTCGCAGCAAGGGGCTCTTTCGCCTGTGCGCGCCGCGTGAGTTCGGTGGCTCGCAGCTCGGCATTTCGACGTTCGTCGAAACGACGGCCGAGATTGCTTCAGGATGCGGCTCCTCAGGCTGGGTCTATGGCGTTCTGGCGGGCCACAACTGGACATTGAGCCTGCTGCCGGTCGAAGCGCAGCAGGAGGTCTTTTCCGATCCCAATGCGCTCGTTGCCTCGGTGATCCACCTGAGCACCAAATCGACCGTGCGGGTGGACGGGGGTTTCGTGATCGACGGGGCACAAGGCAGATATTGCAGCGGCGTGGATCATGCAAGCTGGATCCTGGTCGGCACCGAAGCGGCCATCGACGCCGATCGCCGTGAAGCGTACTACCTGCTGATCCCGCAGTCGGAATTCGTCATCGAGGACGACTGGTACGCAGTCGGGCTGCAGGGCACCGGCAGTAAGTCCGTCAGCGCCGAACGAATATTCGTTCCTGAACATCGCAGTTGCGCGCTGGCCGCGATTGCAGAAGGCACCGCGGCGGGCGCTGTGCATCACAATCTGCCGCTGTATCGGCTGCCGTTCCGCGAGACGCAGCGGCTGCAGCTGCTCGGCAACCCGATCGGCATCGCGCGCGCGGCGCTCGAACATTGCACGGAAAACTATCGAAGGCACCACGGCGCCGCCGGACGCGACCAGCTCGAGGACAGCCGGGCCGCCTTTTTGCGACTGTCACAGGCGAGCGTCGAATACGACGCGGCCGTGAACCTGGTTTTGGGCGACGCGAACATGCTCGACTCGCAGGAAGACGGCACGACACTTTCGACGCGCGCACGCGCCCGGTGTATGCGCGATATCGCCTATGCAGCGCAGCAATGTCGGCGCGTCGTTTCGGATTTGTTCGAAGCCAGTGGCGCACGTGGCCTGATCGATGAAAACTCGCTGCAGCGCATCTGGCGCGACGCAAATGCCGCAGCGGCGCATATCGCGTTTCAGCGGGATAAAGTCGATCTGCCGTACGGGCGCGCACTGTGCGGCCTGGCATAAGGAGGCGCATATGCACGCCAGAGAATTCGTCGTCATCGTCAGTCTGCTCGTGTCCTTCCACTTTGACGATGCGCTGAGCCAGCAACCGGCCGCGCCAGGCACCACGTTCAGCGAATGCACCGGTTGCCCCGAGATGATCGTTCTGCCGGCCGGCGATTTCATGATCGGTTCACCTGTCGACGAGCCACTTCGACGTGACAACGAACCGCAAAAGCGCATAACGTTTGCGCAACCATTCGCGATTGCGACGACGCCGGTGACATGGGATCAGTGGGAAGCCTGTGTCCGCGAGAGATGGTGTGACGGGGCTGCTGTCGAAAACGCACTTCGAACGCTGCCGAACGGAGAGCCTGATCCGGACTATGCTGACTGGGGCCGGGGAACACGCCCGGTCGTTGGCGTGAGCTGGTACGACGCGCAGCATTTTGTCGGCTGGCTCAATGCGAAAACGAATCAGGACGGCGCCTATCGCCTGCCCTCTGAGGCCGAGTGGGAGTACGCGGCACGCGGCGGCACAACGACGGCCTTTCCCTGGGGCCCGGAACTGGATTACGACTACGGCAACTTCGGCACCGACGAAGAGGGGCTCGGTGGAAAAGCCCAGGGCCGTGACGTCTGGCTGAACGAAACCTCTCCCGTTGCTTCGTTCCCGGCGAACGCTTTCGGCGTCTATGACATGCACGGCAACATTTTCGAGTGGACGGAAGACTGCTACGAAGCCGACCGTGCGCATACTCCGACGGACGGCTCCGCCAACACGGAAGGCAACTGCGCAAACCGCGTATTCCGCAGCGGGACCTATCTGAGCAATCCCTACATGCAGCGATCGGCGCGCCGCGGCGCGCCCTATCCTGCCACGCTGCGCGGCCGTAATTATCTCGGGTTCCGTGTCGTCAGGACCCTGAGCACGCCTGCGGCGGTCGATATCGGCTCCGACGGTACGGTTCGCGTGCCCGCACATGCAGTCCCGATATCGGAGTACCTGACGTCTGAGGGTCAGGCCTACGTCAACCAGCACCTGCACGATATGCAGCGACCGGAGCTGCTTGTCCCCGGAGACGGCATACCGCCGCTGCTGACCCCTTATCTGGACCGCCAGCGTGAAATGTTCGACGTGGAAAAGCGCGAGATTCTGATCGGCGGCGTGCACGCGTATGACTACGCGCCGGCCGCCGGCATCTCACGTCAGAACCGGAACCGCGTGCTGATCAACCTGCATGGCGGGGGCTTTTCCGGCTGCTGGCCAGGCTGTGCCGAGCTCGAATCCATACCGGTCGCGGCACTCGGCCGCATTCGCGTCATCAGTCTCGACTACCGGCAAGGTCCGCGCTACCGCTTTCCTGCCGCGAGCGAAGACGTAGCCGCCGCCTATCGGGCACTGCTCGAAGACTATCCGCCGGAAAACATCGGGATCTACGGATGCTCGGCAGGGGGTATGCTGGCCGGCATGGCAGTCGCCTGGTTTCAGGCGCACGATCTGCCGAAGCCCGGCGCCATTGGCGTGCTATGCGCGGGGATGACGCTTTCGCAAAATGGTTTCGGAGGCGATGCCGCTTACACGACGGCGGCTATCGGCGAAAGCCGCAACCCGCCGCCATTACACTCCGGCGACAGCGCGGAGTCACCGCTCGGT
>JASFSB010000204.1:0-5053 GCA_050114615.1 Gammaproteobacteria bacterium | reverse complement strand
GAAATATCGTGCCAGTGCTGGTCGAAGGTCTGCGGCGGCTGGAGTATCGCGGCTATGATTCCGCCGGGATCGCAGTTGCCAATGACGATGGTCGGCTCGGTCTGCGGCGCGCCGTCGGCAAAGTCAGCGACCTGGAACGAAAGCTCGAAGCCGATCCTTTGCATGGCTCGATCGGTATCGCGCATACACGCTGGGCGACTCACGGCGGAGTGACGGAATCGAATGCTCATCCGCATCTTTCAGGCGACCGTGTCGCAGTCATTCATAACGGCATCATCGAGAACTTTGAGGAAATCAGGGCAGAACTGACCGATAAAGGCTACGAGTTCGTCTCTGACACCGATACAGAGGTTGCCGCACACCTCGTGCACGAGTTTCTCAGGAATGGTAAGGATCTTCTGGAAGCTGTAAGTCTGGCGACACAGCGATTCACTGGCGCGTACGCGTTGCTCGTGATCGATGTTCAGGATCCTGAGCGCATCGTCGTGAGTCGTGTTGCAAGCCCGCTGGTGATCGGTTTGGGCATCGGCGAAAATTTCATAGCGAGCGGCGTGCCCGCTCTGCTTCCGGTGACACAACGCTTTATTTATCTCGAAGAAGGCGACCTCGCAGAAATTACTCGCGATGCAGTCAAAGTATTCGACGCGAACGGGCAGGCTGTGCAGCGTCAGGTTCACGAAACCCAGTACAGCAGTGAGGTGTCCGAAAAGGGTCAGTACCGGCACTACATGCTCAAGGAGATCTTCGAGCAGCCGACAGCACTGGCCGAGACGCTGCACGGCCGTGTCGCGGACCACCAGGTGGTGCCGAGCTCGCTTGGGCCCCGGGCCGAAGAGTTGCTCAGTCGCGTGCAGAACATTCACATCGTTGCCTGTGGCACGAGTTATCATGCCGGAGCCGTTGGCAAATACTGGCTGGAATCGATAGCCCGTACCCCCTGCCACGTCGAAATTGCGAGTGAATATCGCTATCGCAACGTCGTCGTGCCCCCTGATACTTTGTTCGTGACTTTGTCCCAGTCCGGGGAAACCGCTGACACGCTCGAGGCGCTGCGGATGGCCGGTAATGCCGGCTATATCGGCTCACTGACGATTTGCAACAGCGCGCACAGTTCGATGGTGCGCGAGTCCGATCTCGTCATGATGACGCATGCCGGGCCGGAGATCGGTGTTGCCAGCACGAAGGCGTTCACGACGCAGCTGTTGTCGATGTTGCTGGTCACTTTGATGCTGGCAAAGCAGCGTGGTTTGAGCCCGGAACGCGAGAAGCAGTTCGTCGGTGAGCTGTTTCACTGCGTATCAGCAGTGGAGCGGTCACTGGCGATGAACGAGCTACTCAGGACCCTCGCTGAGGATTTCGCTGAGAAGCACCACACGCTGTTTCTCGGTCGTGGTCCGATGTGGCCGATTGCCATGGAAGGTGCGCTGAAGCTCAAGGAAATTTCCTACATTCACGCCGAAGCCTATGCGGCCGGAGAGCTCAAGCACGGGCCGCTCGCGTTGATCGACGAAGAAATGCCGGTCGTCGTCGTTGCGCCGAATAACGATTTGTTCGACAAGCTGAAATCGAATATGCAGGTAGTCCGTGCGCGTGGCGGGCAGCTCTATGTATTTGCGGATGCCGAGGCCGGGATCGAACCAGAGGAAGGCATGAAGATCATCGACATGCCGCACGCAGACAGGCTGATCGCGCCGATCGTCTATACCGTGCCTTTGCAGTTGCTGTCATATCATGTAGCGGTGCTCAAAGGTACGGACGTCGACCAGCCACGCAATCTCGCGAAGAGTGTTACGGTCGAGTAGCGGCAGCAGGTTTGAGAACACATGTCGGCGTAATCGCCGGCGGCGTCACGACGCTAATCGTTCATGCGTGATCAATCCGTTCTAATCACCGGAGCCAGTCGCGGTATCGGCGCCGCGACGGCGCGCCTTGCCGCTGAGCGGGGCTACAGCGTTTGCATCAATTACAGACACAATCGAGCTGCAGCGGAGCAGGTGGCCGGGCAGATACGAAGTAGCGGTGGTCGCGCGATCTGCGTACAGGCGGATATTGCTGTCGAAGCGAACGTTGTGCAGCTGTTCGAAACCTGTGACGAGCAACTCGGGCCACTGACGGCTCTGGTAAATAATGCCGGAATCCTCGAAACACAAACGCGTGTTGAAAACATCGACGCTGAACGCCTGAAGCGAATCTTTGCGACAAACGTGTTCGGTGCTTTCGTATGCGCTCGGGAAGCAGTGCGCCGAATGTCGACCAAATCCGGCGGTGTCGGTGGAGCGATCGTGAACGTTTCTTCCGGGGCGTCGCGATTGGGTTCGCCCGGTGAATACGTCGACTATGCCGCATCCAAGGGGGCGCTCGACACGTTCACCATCGGCCTTGCTAAAGAAGTCGCTCTCGAGGGTGTGCGTGTCAATGCGGTCCGCGCCGGGTACATCTACACGGATATGCATGCCAGCGGCGGCGAACCGGCGCGCGTGGATCGAGTCAAAGCGTTTGTGCCAATGCAGCGCGGCGGCGAACCCGAGGAGGTCGCCAGAGCGATCATGTGGTTGTTGTCCGAAGAGGCGTCGTTCGTCACCGGCAGCTTCATCGACGTCACCGGCGGAAAGTAGTTTGGGCCGCAGCGGCGAAACATCGCCGGAAGTCGCAGAGCTACAACGCGTTCGCTATGATGGGCCCTATGAAGACTGTGCTGAGCGGAGGATCTGCGATGTTCGCAAAACGAAGAGATTTTATCGCAGGCTGTGCTGCGTCTGTCATGGCCTCTCAGTTTGCCGTGAACCTGACACGTTCGGCCGAGCGAATACCGGTTCTCGGCCTCATTTTCCCACCTTTCGGTCGTGGCGTTCCCGAAGAAGGTGTGGCGATGTACGGTGACCGGTTGAAGTTCGTCGTGAACGGGCTCGGACTCGACCGAATGACGCCGGACGGCTACGACTCGGTCATTGCGAAGATCCCGGCGGCCGCGAAGCAACTGGCCGATGCCGGAGCCGATGCGATCGAGCTGACCGGCACGTCACTGACGTTTTACAAAGGCGAGGAATTCAATCAGCGCCTGCGCGAGGCTGTCGTCGAGGCATCCGGTTTGCCGGCAACGACGATGAGCAACGGTGTCATAGAAGGACTCAAGGCAGTCGGCGCCAAAAGAGTCGCCGTAGCGACCGCCTATAACGATACCGTCAACGATCGACTCGACGCGTTCCTGCGTGAGCACGAGCTCGAACCGGTCGTCGTGACCGGGCTTGGGATAGAAGCGATTCGCGATGTCGATCGCGTCACCCAGGACTACCTGATCGAATTCGGCGCGCGCGTACGCGAGTCAGCGCCCGAGGCCGACTCGCTTCTCGTATCGTGTGGAGGCTTTCGAACGCTGGAAATCATCGCGCCACTGGAAGCGCGCACCGGTGTCCCGGTGATCTCGAGTATGCCGCACGGACTATGGGCGGGCGCGCGGCTCGTAGGTATGAGCGGCGCATCGCCGGGTTACGGAACACTGCTGTCGAGTAATGGCTAGCAGCCTGCGATTTGCCGACCGCGGATGAGCGTCAGGCAGGCTAAGTTCGCGGTGGGCGATATCGTCCATCATCGCCTGTTCGATTACCGGGGCGTCGTGTTCGATGTCGATTCCATGTTCGCACTGACTGACGAATGGTATGAACAAATGGCTCGATCCCGTCCGCCGAAAAACGAGCCCTGGTATCACGTGCTCGTGCACGCCGCGACACACACAACCTATGTTGCAGAGCGGAATCTCCGCCATGACCGCAGCGCCGCTCCGGTTGCTCATCCGATGATCGGGCAGCTTTTTTCCACGTTCGAGAATGGTCGTTACGTGACACAATCGAGGATGAATTAGGTCTCTATCGAACACTGGCGATGCAGGGCAGACTCGTGTCAATCCTCGCGGCCGAAAGCGCCGGTGCGCCGCTCCGGGAGCTGCCCGATGCGCAGTTGCAGGCGGGACGGGGCCTCGTGGGAGATCGATACTACCGGCGCAACGGCACTTTTTCGCAGAAACTGGCTGCGGGCCCGGACTGGGAAATTACGCTGATTGAACTCGAGGAAATCGATCGCTTCAATGCAGCTCGAGCCACGCCGCTGACGCAGGCAGGCTTTCGACGCAATCTCGTAACCCGCAATGTCAGGCTGAACGAGCTCGTCGAAACGCGTTTCCGGGTCGGGGGTGCCGAGCTCGAAGGTCTGCGCCTGTGTGAGCCATGTGCCTACCTCGGCAGCCTTCTCGGCCCGGAAGTCGTTCGAGAAATGGCGCACAAAGCCGGCCTGCGGGCGCGCATCCTAAACAGTGCAGTCATTCGTTGCGGTGATCCGGTACTGACAGCAGGCTCGGGATGATCGTGAGCCGACGCAGCGAATCACGTCCGCCGTTCCCGCCATTCGATGCTGAATCTGCTGCCGAAAAAGTACGCATGGCGGAGAATGGCTGGAACAGTCGGAATCCGGAAAAGGTCGCGCTGGCCTATACGTCTGACAGCGTGTGGCGCAATCGTTCGGAGTTCTTTCGCGGCCGCGCAGCGATCGTCGAGTTTCTCGAACGCAAATGGGCAACGGAACTCGACTATCGACTGATCAAGGAGCTGTGGTCGTTTCATCGTGCACGCATAGCGGTACGATTTGCTTATGAATGGCACGACACGGACGGCCAGTGGTTCCGTTCTTACGGAAACGAAAACTGGGAATTCAGCGCGGGGGGTCTGATGCAACGGCGAATCGCCAGCATCAACGATTTGCCGATTACCGCAGCCGATCGCCTGTTTCGCTGGGAGCACGGGCCGCGTCCGCTCGAGCATCCCGGACTGACGGATCTCGGGCTGTAATTCTTCCGAACTCGGCAGCGACGTCACGCTGCTAGAATCGGGGCTTTGAACGCAGGTCAGAAACTTTGAACGAAGCGCTGATCGTCACCATTCTCATCGTGTCGTTGATAACGCTGATCCTCTCGGGTCTCGCATTCGTACGTGCCGGAAGGATCGGAAGCGGCGCCGGAAGGGAAATTCGGGAAGAACTGCGCTTCGGAAGGGAGGAGGCGCGT
>JASFSB010000203.1:0-5063 GCA_050114615.1 Gammaproteobacteria bacterium | reverse complement strand
GCGTCTTGCGGAAATCCGACGTCACACGAAGCTTGAGTCCGCTCTCCTCGAGCTCTTCGAGCTGACCCTCGTCGAACGGTCGGGGGTCGTCTGTGATCAGAATGATCTCGGAAAACGTATCGGGAAAATTTCTGATCAGCAGCAACAGACTGCGTACAGTTCTCATCCTCGCCGGTACGCCGATGATTCCCAGTCGCAGATTGCTGCGGGCGCGGGGAGCGACGAATGCGCGCGGGTTCCACTTGAGCATCGCATAAATATCCGCGAGCGATTGTGTCGGATGCTCATCCAGTCCATTGCCGCCGTTGATGATCGGAATCCTGAGCGCCCTGACCATCTCGTGAACGGAATCCCGATTGGAGTCCCGCAGGACGACGACATCGCCATAGGCATTGAGCATTTCGGCGACGTCGGAATAGGTTTCGCCCTTGGCGATTCCGGTCGTATTGGCCTGGGTGATCGACATGATGTCGCCGCCGAGGCGATGCCAGGCGCTCTCGAATGACAGGCGTGTGCGCGTGCTGGGCTCATAAAACGCACTGATCAGAATCTTGCCTGTCAGAGGTCTCGAGATCATCTGCGGCTGAGTTTCGAATCTGGCCGCGAGCCGGGCGAGCTGCAGCAGCTGTTCCCGATTGAACTGACGGGCAGAGATGACCGGACGCTTGACGAGGTCGAGCAGCGATGCGAGATCTTCCTCTATCTCTTCGAGCAGGGCCCTGGGGCGCTCGAAACCGTGCAGGTCGAGCTCGGGTTCATCGAGCTGAGCGGAGATATCCACCGTATCCTTATTCACCAAAGTGACTTCCGTTTCCAGTCTTTTATCCAAAGTGTGAGCAGCAACACCGGCGTTGCTGCGACGATGAGAAGGCAGATGATAACGATGGCCGTCAAAAGGCCGGCCGGAATGGTCATGTCGCGCGCTCCTGTGCCGGCTCCGGTTCGCTCAACGTTCGCCAGTCGAACGATGTCGATGCCGCTGCGATGCCGATCAGCACGCAGACCATTGATACTGCGGCGCCTACGAGCGCTGCAACGTAAAAGCCGATGGCAAAATAGCTGTAGAGTCCCGCGGCGCTGCCAAGCACCATTCCTGCTATGGCGCCGACGGTGTTGGCGCGCTGGAGGAAGAGCCCTGCCGCAATCGGCCAGATTGTGCTGGCGACGAAGGCGCCGGTGAAATAAAGCAGCTCCGCAAGCGTCGCGATACGCGGCGCGCACAGCAGCCACGTCAGGACGCCCAGACCCACGATGACATAGCTCGTCGCACGGCGCAGCGTGTGCGATCTCGCGCTCGGATTGAAATGCCGGCGATAGATGTCCTCGACGACCAGAATACTCGTCGCCGCGAGCAGTGAGTCGAGGCTCGATGACAGCGCCGAGAAGACCATGATCAGTACGAGGACGGCGCCGGTCGCGCCGAGAATATTGGCGGCCACCAGGGGTCCGACCATGTCTGCGGCCGGCACGTTGATGCCCAGCGCCGGTACGGCAAGGGCGACAAAGCCCGCGACGATCGGGATCGGTGCCCAGAGCAGGCCGGCCAGCATATAAGCCTTGCTGCCGACGCCTTCGCGGAACGAGAACGCGCGGCTCCACCAGACGTTCGAATGGAAGATTTCGCCGACACCGAACAGCAGATTATTGAACAAAAACATAATTGCGGCGGGCATCAGCGCATTGAGCAGTTCAGGTCTTTGCGCGCGCGCCGCCGCATGTATCGCATCGATGCCGATGTTTTCGATCGCAAGTGCTGCGATCAGTACGACACCCACCAGAATCAGCACCGCCTGAACGAAATCCGTTCCGATGACTGCGCGAAAGCCACCCAGTAGCGTATAGCTGACACAGATCGTCAGGATCACGCTCATCCCGTAGTGGTAAGGAATGCCCGTCAGCGCGTTGATGAGCACTCCGCCAGCCATGCCCATGCTGACGAGCCAGCCCAGGCTGTAACACAGTGAGATGACCAGAAACACGCGCCATGCCGTCGCGCCGTAGCGCAGCCTCACGAAATCACCGCTGGTATAACCGTGTGGCATCAGCGAACGAATTCGACCGGCCAGCGGCGCAAACATCAGCAGCCCCACTGCGCCGAGGGAATAGCCGAACATGCCCCAGACGCCCATCTGCAGCGCGATCTGCGGCGCGGCCATCGTCGTGTTGCTCGTGACCCAGGTCGCCATCGCCGTGGCGACGCCGAGCGCAAGTCCGACCCGCCGTCCGGCCAGCACATAGTCGTCGAGTTCTTCTGTGCCACGACCCCAGTACCAGCCCAGAAATATCCACAGGACGCTGAAGCCGGCGAGGACCGCCCAGCCGATCCATGGGCTGAGAATGGCATCGGCTACCGCGCTCATTGCCTGTTGCCTGCTGCCGGTCGTGCATTCACGCTGCCCTTGACCACGAGCAGTAATGTCGCGAGAAACACGATTGCACCGATGGCGAAAAACGTGAGCGCTCTGGCGAGTGGATGGTGCGCGACCTCCACGCGCAAGATGCGCCCCAGTGTTTCGCCCGTTGCAGCGGACTCGAGACGGAAGAAGAGTTCGCCGTCGGCGCGACCCGATACCGTATGTCCGGAATCATTCCCTTCATAAACGACGCGTGCGGCCTCGAAGTCCGCGGTCGTCGATTCGTACAGGCGTACGGCCTGCTCAGCATCCCAGTTCAGCTGAAAGTAGCCTGCCGTGGCGACATCGGTGTCGCTGCGTAATCGGACTTCGTCGACGGAGGTCTCTTGGGCCTGCGCCAGGACGCTCGGGGAGCCCGGCATTGCCCAGACAACGAACACGATCAGGGAGGAAAACAGTTTTTTCGGTTGCGGGCAGCCGTACATGACATGACAAAGCAGCAAGACGGACACGCGCAGTTTGGAGGAGGCCGGAAACAGTCGCAGGCCACGATAACGGCTTCGCGTGCAGGTAACTGCAGGGTTTTGCGTTGCTGACAGTATGCGACAGCGACCTGCCGGGGTCAAAAACGGCGGAATACTCGTAGTTTCCGCGTTTGCGTTCCCTTTGGTCATCAGGTCCCGCTACACTCGGCGGATCCGAATAAAAAAGTCATGGAGTCAGGGCAGATGGAAAAGGCCGACATCGTCGCCGCGCTCAAAGACAATTCGATATTCTCGGACCTCGACGACGAGGAGCTCGATTTCCTCGCCGGCGCAGCGGTTACCGAACATATGGAGCCCGGCCATGTCGTATTCAGGCACGGCGAGCGAGCCAGATATTTCTATCTGATCCTGTCAGGAGAAATCGCCATCGAGATTCCCGCCATCGAGGGTCCGACGTTGTTTTTGCAGCATTTGAAGCGCGGCCAGGTTCTCGGCTGGTCCTGGCTCATCCCGCCTTACCAGTGGTCGTTTATGGCTCGAACGGAGCAGCCGGTCGACGTGATCAGGTTTGACGGTGCAACTGTGCTCAAGCGCTGCGAGTCCGACGCCGAGTTTGGTTATCACCTGCTGCGCGCGTTCTCGGCAATGATGTCCGAACGCCTCGGACACGCGCGACGTCGAATCATGGACGAGTGGCAGGCGAAAGGCTTCGGCTGAGGCGTACGTGTGGTCAGGCGCTGACGCAGTCGTTATCCTGAACGCACTCGATGCTGCCCGCGCACGGAGCGTCAATGCTGAAAAGAGTTTTGCTCGTCGCGATCGCGAGTCTGCCGGGCGTCGCAGCCGCTCAGGATCTGTTCGCTCCGCCGCCGATGTCTGCGTTACCACAGATTTTCGAATCGTCGGATTACACGATCAGGATCGTTGAAGTCGCTGCAGGGCTTTCGAATCCATGGAGCCTCGCCTTTGTGCCGAATGGTGACATCCTTATAGTCGAGCGCGTCGGAGCACTGCGGATTGTTCGCGACGGTGTGCTCGATCCGCAGCCGATCGCCGGTACGCCCGAAGTGCACACGACGATTCTCGGCGGGCTGCTCGACGTCGTCCTGCATCCGCAGTTCGCCGACAACGATCTGGTCTATCTGAGCTATTCGAAGGCGATGGATGCGACGCACTCAACGACCGCCGTGGCGCGTGCAGAACTTGCAGGAGACCGGCTGCGTGGCCTGGAGGAGATCTTCGTCGCCAATACGCGCAGCACGTCGCCGACGAATTTCGGCGGACGTATGGTCTTCGGTCCTGACGGCAGGCTATATCTGACAGTCGGTGAGCGCCAGGAGCAGGATCGTGCTCAGGACACGATGGATCATGGCGGCAAAGTACTGCGCCTGAACGACGATGGCAGTGCACCGGCAGACAATCCGTTCTATGGACGTGCCGGCTATCAGCCGGAAATCTACACGCTGGGTCATCGCAGCCCGCAGGGCCTCGCCGTCAATCCGCGCACCGGAGCGCTTTGGGAAAACGAACACGGACCGCTCGGCGGCGACGAGATCAATATCCTGATCCCGGGCGCCAACTACGGCTGGCCGCTCGTGTCCTATGGTATGGATTATGACGGCACTCAGATTACCGAAACGGGCCTGACGGCTGCGGAGGGTCTCGAACCGCCCTTTATGTACTGGGTGCCGTCGATAGCGATCTCGGGACTGAGCTTCTACACAGGTGATGCATTCGAGCTGTGGCAGGGAAACGCGTTCGTCGGATCGATGATGACGGGCCGTATCCGGTGGACCGGTCATGTGCAGCGTCTGAGCTTTAACGAGGCTGGCCGCCCGATCACTCGTGAGCCGCTGCTCGGTAATCTGCGTCAACGCATCCGCGACGTGCGGCCTGGGCCCGACGGGTTCATCTATGTGCTGACAGACCAGAATCCCGGCTATTTGCTGCGCCTGGAACCGATAGGTGGACGGTAAGGCTCGTTCGATAAAAAAGCCGATCGTCTTTACCGACCTCGACGGTACGCTGCTCGATCACGACACGTATTCGTGGGCGCCGGCTGCGCCCACGCTTGCGACGCTTCTCGCCAGAAACGTCCCGGTGGTCCTCAACAGCAGCAAGACGCTCGCCGAGCTCTCAGCGTTGCGCGAAGCGATTGGATTGCCCGATCCGGTCATCGCCGAAAACGGGGCGTTCATCGACGTGCCGCCGGGCTACTTCAGTA
>JASFSB010000202.1:0-5065 GCA_050114615.1 Gammaproteobacteria bacterium | reverse complement strand
GGATTCGATGTATCGATCAAGCACATTGTCGAGCACATCGGATGAGCTCGGCTCGTAAATGTAATCCCAGTGATCCTGCAAGGCTTCCTTGTCTATCGGCTCGACCGGCAACAGTGTCGTGATCTCCGGTTTCTGACTCATCGTGTTTTCGAAGACGTTGTGTACGACGAACAGCCGATCGATCGACCCGTCGCGATAGGCCTCCGTCATTGTCGTGATCGCGCCAATCAGATCACTGACGCGCGGGTCTTCTTCGAGATGTGTCGTGACCGCCGTAATGTTGATGTCCAGTCTGCGAAAATACGCCGCGCCTTTCGCCCCGATGATGCACAGATCCGTCTCGACACCCTGCTCGCGCCAGCGCCGAATGTCAGCGACTACCGGGCGAAACAGATTGACATTCAACGATCCGCACAAGCCACGATCGCTGGTCACGACGATATAACCGACGCGTTTGACTTCGCGGGCATCGAGGTACGGATGACGCTCGTCAGGATTTGCCTCAGACAGATGCCCGATGACCGTGCGAATACGCTCGGCATACGGACGGGAGGCCTCCATACGATCCTGCGTGCGGCGCAGCTTCGAGGCCGCGACCATCTGCATGGCGCGCGTGATCTTCTGCGTGTTTTTGACGCTGCCGATCTTTGTACGAATTTCCTTGCCGCTGGCCATTGCTCAACTCTCCTCAGTACGCACCTGAGGACTTGAACGACTCGCAAAGCACGCGCAGGCCATCGGCTGTTTCGTCATCGTACTCGCCGCGCTCATTGATCCTGTCGAGCAGTGCCGGGTTGTTGTTGCGCGCATGCGCGTGCAGCGCCGCCTCGAACGCAACGATCTTGTCCACTTCGACATCGTCGAGGAAGCCTTCGTTGACGGCGAACAGCGTCAAAGCCATTTCGGCCACCGACAACGGAGCATACTGGACCTGCTTCATCAGCTCCATGACGCGCTGACCGCGCTCGAGCTGCGCGCGAGTTGCATTGTCGAGATCCGATGCGAACTGTGCGAATGCTGCAAGCTCACGATACTGCGCGAGCGCCAGGCGCACGCCGCCACCGAGCTTGCGAATGATCTTCCGCTGAGCGGAGCCGCCCACGCGAGAGACTGAAAGACCGGCATTGATAGCCGGGCGAATACCGGCATTGAAAAGATCGGTCTCGAGATAAATCTGACCGTCGGTGATCGAGATGACGTTGGTCGGCACGAAAGCCGAAACGTCACCGGCCTGCGTCTCTATGACCGGCAGTGCCGTTAGTGAGCCGGTCCTGCCCTTGACGGCACCGTGGGTCGTTCGTTCGACGTAATCGGCATTCACGCGGGCGGCGCGCTCGAGCAGACGCGAGTGCAGGTAGAAGACATCACCGGGATAGGCCTCTCGTCCGGGCGGGCGCCGCAAAAGCAGCGACACCTGACGATAAGCCCAGGCCTGTTTCGTCAGATCATCGTAAATAATGAGCGCGTCCTCGCCAATGTCGCGGAAGTACTCTCCCATCGAACAGCCGCTGTACGGCGCGATGTATTGCAGGGCAGCGGATTCCGACGCCGTTGCAGCAACGACGATCGTATGCTCCATGGCGCCATGCTCTTCGAGCTTGCGCACGACATTCGCGACGGTCGAGTTCTTCTGGCCGATCGCTACGTAGATGCACTTAATCCCGGTACCTTTCTGGTTGATGATTGCGTCGATGGCGACGGCGGTCTTGCCGGTCTGACGGTCTCCGATAATGAGTTCGCGCTGACCCCGGCCGATCGGCACCATCGAATCGATGGACTTGAGCCCCGTCTGCACGGGCTGATCGACCGACTGACGATCAATGACGCCGGGCGCGACCTTCTCGATCGGCGAGGTCAGCTTCGTCTCGATCGGCCCTTTGCCATCGATCGGATTACCGAGCGAATCGACGACTCGACCGAGCAGCGCTTCACCGACCGGGACTTCGAGAATGCGGCCGGTGGTCTTCGCCGAATCGCCTTCCGAGATATGCTTGTATTCACCCAGCACGACGGCGCCGACCGAGTCCTGCTCGAGGTTCAGCGCGAGTCCGTAGCTGCCCCCAGGGAATTCGATCATCTCACCGTACTGCACGTCCGCGAGGCCGTGAATGCGCACGATACCGTCGGTCAAAGCGATAATCGTACCGACGTCACGTGCTTCGGATTTCGAATCGAAGTTCTGAATTCTTTGTCGGATCAGATCGCTGATTTCCGATGCTTTCAGTGCCATTTCCTATTCCTGTAATTGATATGACCGGGTTCGATCAGGTCCCCTAATCGATCAGTGCTCCGGCAAGCCGCTGCAGGCGGCTGCGAACGGAAGCATCGATCACTTTGTCTTCTGCTTCGATGATTGCGCCACCGATCAGCCCGGAATCGACTTCGAGTGTCAATTCGACGTTTCGGCCCAGACGGCGCCGCAGCGAATCACTGAGCGCCGCGGCCAGACCGGTTTCGACCGGCGTCGCCGATGTGATCTTCACTTCGATCTTCTGCTCAGCGTGAATCTTCAGCTGATCGAACTGGTGAGAAATCTCCGGGCACGCCTGCAGACGATCATTCGCGCTCAGTAACGCGAGCAGGTTTGAGCCTTCCGTCGACGCGAGCTTTTCGGCGCCGCTCACCCCGGCGCACAGGTTGCCCACATATTGCGCCCGATCAGCATCGCTCAGACCCGGCTGCCCGAGATAAGCACGTGCTTCGGGCTGCTCAACGACAGCGGCCGCGCAGGCCAGCGCGCTCGACCAGGCATCGAGCTCTCCACTCGCCTGCGCAATGTCGAACATCGCGCGCGCGTATGGTCGTGCAACAGAGCCGAAGTCTGCCATTACTCAGCCCGCCTGCAGCTCGTTGGCGAGCTGATCGAGCAGATCGCGATGCGCGCTGGCATCGATTTCGCGGCCCAGCACCTTCTCGGCACCGGCAATCGCAATCGCGGCGACCTGGCTACGCAGTTCGTCGCGAGCCCGACTCCTGTCGAGCTCGATCTGCGCAAGTCCGGCTTCGACTTCGCGCGCACGTGCCGCCACGCCCTCGGCGCGCGCCTCCTCAATGATGGCGTTTGCGCGAGCATTGGCCTGATCGACGATCGATCGGGCCTGATCGCGGGCTTCGCCGATCACGCGATCGACTTCAGTCTTCGCATCATCGAGACTGTTGCGGCCTTTCTCCGCTGCGGCGAGTCCGTCGGCGATTTCCTTCTGCCGCGTTTCGATGATATTGAGCAGCGGCGGCCAGACGTACTTCATGCAGAACCACACGAAGACGATCATCGCGATGATCGTGCCGAAGAAGGTCAAGTTGAAATCCACGCGGATTCTCCCTCAGATTCTCTTGCGCATTGGCCTCGACTTAGCCACCCAGCAATCCGATAAACGGATTTGCAAACGTGAACAGCAGACCGATGGCGACACCGATGATCGCAATGACGTCGAGAAACGCGACGACCAGGAACAGCTGCGTGCGCAGCATCGGTGCGAGTTCAGGCTGACGTGCAGAGCTCTCGAGGAACTTGCCCCCGAGCAGGCCCATGCCTATGGCAACGCCTACGGCGCCAAGACCGATCATGATCGCCACCGAAAGCGCCGTCATGCCAATTACTGTTTCCATTTGTGAAGTCTCCCGTCGAGATGAGTTTGTGAGTATCTAGAGTGTTGCTTCCGATTAGTGCGACGTTTCGTGAGCGCCGTTCAGATACACGATCGTCAGCATCATGAAAACGAATGCCTGGATGAGAATCACGAGAATGTGAAACACGGCCCAGAGGAAATGCATCGGAAGTTGCCAGATGCCTGTCAGCGCAATCAGAATGAAGATCAGCTCGCCGGCAAACAGGTTGCCGAACAGTCGCAGCGAGTGTGAGACCGGACGCGCGAGCAGCGCGACGCTCTCGAGTAAGAAGTTGAACGGGACGATGACGACCATCGACAGCGCGCCGATGCCGCGTGTCGGTGGCGTGATCGGGTGCAATGTCAGTTCCTTCAGAAATCCGAGCGGACTTTTGACTTTCAGCGAGTAGAAAAGAGTCAGCAGAAATATCGATACCGATAAACCGAAGGTGACGTTGATGTCGGTCGTCGGCACGACCTTCTGATACGGAATTCCGATCAGGCTCGCGAACGCGGGGATCAGATCGACCGGCACGAGGTCCATCGTGTTCATCAGTACGATCCAGACGAACAGCGTCAGGCTGAGCGGTGCGATCAGCGGATTCCTCTTACCGCTCGTGAAGACATCCTTGACCGAATCGTTGATGAAAACGATGACCACTTCGACAAACGCCTGGAATCGGCCCGGCGTGCCGCTCGTTGCGCGCAGCGCGGCCAAACGGAATAGCCAAAGGAACAGCACGCCACAGAATATGGCCCAGAACATCGAATCAACGTTGATGGCATAGAAGTTGCCGGCGCATTCGTTCCAGACCCATTCGCCGTCGTTGCGGCACACCTGCAGGTTCTGGAGATGATGCTCGATGTATTCCCCGGCGGAGTCGTAGTGAGGCCAGCCTGTATGGCTGCCCTCTTCTGCGGCTTCGTGTTCCATTCCCTAACTCGTCCTCTTGTCGCCGCTGCGCTGCAACAGGAGCAACGCCGGCAAAATCGCAAAATGCGTGACAAGAAAGCCACCGAATACTGCCGGTATCGATAGCGGCCTGACCAGCGCAAAGATCAATCCGAACAGCAGGGCTGTCAGCAACAGCTTGCCGATTTCACCGATCCATGCGGCACGCATTAATGCCTCAATGTCTGCATTCATCAGCCGGGCTGCCAGAAACGCATTTGGCGCAAACGCTGCGATACCACCGAGCAGCGCCGAAGTACCGACTGTGACTCCCGCCCAGATCCCGAGCACGAGCGCAAGCGAGAGGCTCAGCGCGGCCTGTGCGATAAGCGTCAACGGCAGCAATCTTTGCTCGTCGTCGGCACCAGTCATCTGCCCGCCCGCCTCTTTGCTCGGGGACTGCCCGGTTCGAAATTCAGTTCTGGATGCGTTGCGTCGGCGCACGGCCGACGTTGAGCCGCGAAGCGCAGTTGCGATCGGGCCCGACTCAGCCGCGAATTCTAAG
>JASFSB010000201.1:0-5068 GCA_050114615.1 Gammaproteobacteria bacterium | reverse complement strand
GATGGCTTTGCCGGGGACCTCAGGGGAATGAAGGATCACCTGAGCTATCTGCAGGAGCTCGGGATCAATCTCGTGCACGTGATGCCAATTCTCGAGTGCCCGCAGGGTGCGAGCGACGGCGGCTACGCCGTCAGTAACTTCCGCAACGTGGATCCCCGCGCCGGAACGCTGGAGGATCTGCGCGAGCTGACCGTCGAAATGCGAGTCCGCGGGATGCTGCTGACACTCGACGTCGTGCTCAATCACACCTCAGACGAACATGAGTGGGCTGAGCTGGCACGCGCGGGGAATCCGGAGTACCGCAACTATTACTATATCTACGAAGATCGCGATATCCCCGATCGATTCGAGGAAAGCATGCCGGAGGTGTTTCCGGATTCCTCCCCAGGCAACTTCACCTGGGACGAAACGATGCAGCGTTGGGTGATGACGGTCTTCAACGATTACCAGTGGGATTTGAATTACGCCAATCCGGCCGTGTTCGTGGACATGCTGGACACGATTCTCTTCTGGGCCAATCAGGGTGCCGACATCATTCGCCTGGACGCAGTCGCATTTCTGTGGAAGAAAATCGGCACCGCCTGCCAGAACGAGCGAGAAGCGCATCTGATACTGCAGCTGATGAAGGATTGCTGTCAGGTGACCGCGCCGGGCGTGCTGTTCATCGCAGAAGCGATCGTCGCACCGGTGGAGATCGTCAAGTATTTCGGCGAGGATGCCATCATCGCGAAGGAATGCGAGATTGCCTACAACGCCACATTCATGGCGTTGTTGTGGGACGCTGTAGCGACGCGCAACGCGAGACTCACGAATCTTGGGATCCGCAACGTACCTGCAAAACTGGACCGTGCCACCTGGCTCAACTACGTCCGCTGTCATGACGACATCGGTCTGGGCTTCGACGATCGGGATGTCCTTGCGGCCGGCTACGATCCGGCGGCGCATCGAAAATTCCTCGTCGATTACTTTACCGGTGAGTTCCCCGGATCACCCGCGCTCGGCCAGCCGTTCGGCAGGAATTCCAAAACGGGCGATGCGCGAATCTCCGGCACGCTCGCATCGCTCGTTGGCCTCGAAAGCGCAATCCGGGACGGCGACGAGCACGGCATCGATCACGCCATCGACATCATCCTGCTGTTGCACAGCCTGATCATGTCTTTCGGCGGCATTCCGCTGCTCTACTATGGTGATGAGATCGGAACGCTCAACGATTCGAGTTACCTGGACGATCTCAGCAAAGCCAACGACAGCCGCTGGCTGCACCGGCCGCGGATCGACTGGCAAAAGGCGGAGCAGCGCCTGGTGCATGGCACGCCCGAGCAGCGCATCTTCGATGGAATCAAGCGAATGCTCGCAGTGCGCAAGACGATCCCGGCATTTGCGGATCACAACAATCGCGAGTTTGTCGACATCGATGACGAGCACCTGCTGGCCTTCGTGCGAACGGTTCCCGGACGGGCAATCAACGCGGTACTCGTGATCGCGAACTTCGACGATGACGCTCACACCTTCGAGCTCTCGCAGGTCGCCGGGCACAGCCGCCTGACCACCGAGACGATCAAAGATCTCTGCTCGGGCGACTCACCGGCCGTCGAGGACGATCGGATATCCGTGCCGGGACGCGGGTTCTACTGGCTCCAGATCTAAATTGCCCGACCGCCAGACCGTTGAAGTGGCAGCGGCTTTGCTCTACGGTCGGAGCTGTAACTGACCCGTTTATCCGGAGGGTAGCCGATGAGTGTCGTCACACTGCATGTCAACGGCGCGGATCATGAGGTGGACGTTGAGCCGTCGACGCCCCTCCTGTACGTGCTGCGCAACGATCTCGGATTGCGCGGGCCGCGCTTCGGCTGCGGACTCGCCCAGTGCGGTGCGTGTACGGTCATTGTCGACGGCGTCGCGATGCGTTCCTGCGTCGTGCCTGCCGCGCAGGTCACCGGCCGAATAACGACGCTCGAAGGCCTGTCGGCCGACGGCAGGCCGGATCCGCTGCAGCAGGCCTGGATCGATGAGCAGGTGCCGCAATGCGGCTATTGCCAGAACGGCCAGATCATGACGGCGCGGGCGCTGCTCGACCGCAATCCAAACCCGACCGACGCCGAAATTCGCGCCGGAATGGAAGGCGTGCTGTGCCGATGCATGACCTATTACCGGATTCAGGCGGCGATCAAACGCGCAGCGCGCGAGACGGCGGCGGCCTCGTTCCGGGACGTTGCCGATTCCGATTCGGCACAGGGAGCGGACGCATGAGCAACCGAATGACGTTTCCGAAAGCGGTCGAAGAGGCAATTCGCAGTGTCAATCCTTCGACATCGCGCCGAAATTTCCTGAAGACTTCCGGTGCGCTGGTCGTGAGCTGCAGTTTCAGCTCGATCCCGGCCGGCCAGGCGTTCGCGCAGGCCGCTGGCAGCGGTCCGTATCCCGATCCGGATTACCTCGAACTCGATACCTGGATTGTGATCCATCCGGACAATACCGCGACCTTCTATGTCGGCAAGACGGACGGCGGCCAGGGCACCGGCACGGCGTTCCGGCAGATGATGTGTGACGAGCTGGATATCGCCTATGACGACACCAGCCTCGTCATGGGCAGCACCGACCGCACGCCCGATCAGGGTGGCTCCGGCGGCTCGGACGGCGTCGAACGCGACGGCTGGCCGATGCGGCGCACGGCTGCCGAAGCACGCCGCGTATTGCTCGAGCTGGCTGCCGAGCAACTGGGGGTGCCGGTCGCGGGACTGGCCGTCAGCAATGCAACGATTTCTGTTTCCGCCGATCCGTCGCGGACGGTCACCTACGCCGAACTGATTGGCGGCAGACGATTCGACATCGAACTCAGCGGCAACAACATCAATGCGACGACCGGCATCGCGGACGTGAAACCGGTCCAGGATCTGCGCGTGATCGGTCAGTCGATTCAACGCTATGACATTCCGGCCAAGGTCGACGGATCGCTGACCTGGGCCTGCGATGTCAGGCTGCCCGGCATGGTTCATGCGCGCAACGTCAAACCGCCGCTCGCCGGTGCGACGCTGCGCAGCATCGACGAATCGTCGATCTCGGGCCTGCCGGGCTTCGTCGCGGTCGTGCATCGCGGCAACTATGTGGCCGTGGTCTTCGAGCGCGAGGAACAGGCAATCGCTGCGGCCCGCGCACTGAAGGCGGACTGGGCACCACCGGCCGAGGCACCGTTCCCTGCCTCAGATGAGCTCTTCGACTACATCCGCGGGCAGACACCGATGTCCAGCAGCGAGCCGCGCGTGCAGGGCGATCCGGATGCCGCGCTGGCCGCCGCCGAACGCGTGATCGAAGCAGACTATGCGGTCCCGTTCCAGGGGCACACGGCGATCGGTCCGGCACATGCGCTGGCCGATCCGTCCGACGGGCAGATGACGATCTACTCCAACGACATGAAGTCATACGGCCTGCGCAACGGCGTCGCGCGGTTCCTCGACATGCCGCGCGAGCAGGTGCGCGTGATTTATATGGACGGGCCACAGGTTTATGGCCGCACAGCGGCCGACGACGTGGGTTTCGAAGCTGCGTATCTCGCGCGCGAGCTCGGCCGGCCGGTCCGCGTGCAATGGATGCGGGACGAGGAGACCGCCTGGGACACGAAAGGGCCGGCGTACACGTTCAGGATGCGTGGCGGGCTCGACGCGACCGGCAGGCCCGTTGCGCTCGACTACGATGCCCGCGCACTGGATTACAACCACGTCTGGTACAACGACCCCGAAACGGTGCTGTGCGCGCAGCTGATGGGTATCCGATCTGCCGAGCCGGCCGCGGGCAGCGCAGAGGTACCGGCAAGCCAGTACGCCATCGCAAATCAACGCATGCGGGCACACGTGGTGAGCCTGCCGATGATCTGGGAGACCCCGCTGCGCTGCGGCAATCTGCGGGACCCCAACGGGCCGCAGGTGACGTTCGCGTTCGAATCATTCGTTGACGAGATGGCCGCGGCCGCCAACGCCGATCCGGTGCAGTTCCGGCTCGACATGATTGACGGCAGTACCGAGGACGGCATGTTCCGCAAGGCGCGCTCACTCGCGACGATACGCGCAGCCGCGCAGGCGTATGGCTGGGATTCGCGGCCGTCGCCAAATCCGCGAAACATCTCCGGAAAAGCGGACTCGGTGGCGGCGGGGCGCGGCATCGCTTACACCCACCGCAACGGCACGGTC
This sequence comes from Gammaproteobacteria bacterium, assembly GCA_050114615.1. Classification (GTDB taxonomy): domain Bacteria; phylum Pseudomonadota; class Gammaproteobacteria; order Steroidobacterales; family Rariloculaceae; genus JAHEEO01. The sequence continues at coordinate 884 of JASFSB010000201.1, read as the reverse complement.
GTCGCAACGATTGCTGAAGTCGAGGTCAATCGTGATACCGGCCGCGTCTGGGTCAGACGCATCGTCTGCGCCCATGACTGCGGACTCGTGATCAACCCTGCCGGACTCACTCATACCGTCGAGTGCGGCATGCTGCATGGCCTCAGCCGTGCACTGTGGGAAGAAGTACAGTTCGATACCGAGAAGGTCACCAGCGTGGACTGGGCGACGCACCCAAGTCTGCGGCATTCCGACACGCCGGAGTCGATCGAGGTCGTGCAGGTCAATGGTGATCCAAATCCGGATCGACCCGATCTGCCGCACTATGGTGCAGGCGAGGCGAGCCACAAGCCGATGATCGCAGCAGTCGCCAACGCGATCCATGACGCAACCGGCGTGCGAATGCGGCGCGCGCCTTTTCGCAGGGAGACAGTGCTGGCGGCGCTGCAGGCTGCAAGGCAAAGCTAGTCCGCGATCACAGGTCCGGGCTCTTCAGCACACTGAGGCGTTCCTCGGACCTCACTCGTATGAACAGTCTCAATGACCCTGCCGTTGCTGCCTGTCTCGAACGACTGCATGAAGCCGCCGCGCAGCGTATCGACTGGCGAAACGTAGCTGACCGCAACAGCGATTCACTCACGCGAATGGGCGAGTGCTATCTGGCGGTCTCCCGCGCCGAAGGACGCCTGCTCTATCTGCTCGCACGCGGCGCCAAAGCGAAATACAGCGTCGAGTTTGGTGCTTCTTTCGGTGTCAGTACGGTCTACCTCGCCGCCGCCGCCCGCGACAACGGCGGCCGCCTCGTGACGACCGAGGCACATCCGGGCAAGTGTGCCGCAGTCCGCGAAACGCTCACCGCGGCGGGACTCAGCGACGTGACGACGTTGCTCGAAGGCGATGCCCGT
>JASFSB010000200.1:0-5075 GCA_050114615.1 Gammaproteobacteria bacterium | reverse complement strand
CTCGCTGGCATGCTGCGCCGGGATTATCAGCTCATTTACGCGCGCAACGTCACCGATGTCGACGACAAGATCAATGCAGCGGCAGCGGAGGAGGGGGTCGGAATCGACGTCATTACGAACCGATACCTGGCTGCTTACCACGCTGATCTGGCTGCGCTGGGCGTGCGCGAGCCCGATATCGAACCACGCGTTACCGAGCACATGGGCGAGATCATAACGATGATTGCGAGTCTGCTCGAACAGGGTTTCGCCTATGAAACGCAGGGACACGTGTTATTCGAGGTGGCCCGCTTTGCGCAATACGGCAGCCTGTCGCGACGTTCGAGTGACGAATTACTGGCCGGCGCGCGCGTCGAGGTAGCGCCTTACAAGCGTGCACCCGGAGATTTCGTGCTGTGGAAGCCGTCGGCGGCCGATGTGGTGGGCTGGGAAAGCCCGTGGGGGCGCGGCCGGCCGGGCTGGCACATCGAATGCTCAGTCATGGCCGGCAGCCATCTCGGTGAAACGATAGACATCCACGGTGGCGGTCAGGATCTGGTCTTTCCACATCACGAAAACGAGGTCGCACAAAGCACGTGCGCACACCATGGCGCGCTGTATTGCCGCTATTGGGTACATAACGGTTTCGTGAACATGAACAGCGAAAAAATGGCGAAGTCGCTCGGCAACGTGGTGCTCATCAGGGATCTGCTGGCGGAGCATCCCGGTGAAGTCATACGTGCGGCACTGCTCAGCGCCCACTATCGGCAGCCACTCGACTGGAGCGATCGGCTTGTCGAGGCGACCCGACAGCGACTCGATCGTCTGTATCGGGTCCTGCTCGAAGCGGGCATCGACGATGTTGCCGACGCTCATGCCGGTTCCGAGCCGCAGAGCAACGCTGCCGATCGTGAAGCGCTCGTCGCGCCGATCATCGCAGCGCTGGAGGACGACCTGAATACACCTCAGGCGTTCAGCGAACTCGCCGCGCTCGCGCGCCAGGCGAATCGTTGCGAGAGTGCCTCCGAACGTCGCAGGTTTGCCGAAGCGCTGCGTGCCGGCGCGGCGCATCTCGGGCTCCTGACCGGAAGTCCGGCGGCCTGGTTTGGCGCGAACGCCAGATCGGACGACGCTGCCGAGATCGATGCGCTCGTCGCAGAGCGTGATGTGCTGCGCGGTGCACGGGATTTTGCGGCGGCAGATCGTATTCGCGATGAGCTCGCTGCGCGCGGAATCGTGATCGAGGACAGTGCGCAGGGAGCCCGCTGGTACCGTGTGCGCTAAGGAATCCCTCCGGGCATCCACGGTGGCTGATCGGCGCTCGCTGCGGTTTTGGCTGACGCGGCCGTTCGTCGTGCTGATTCGCGCGTATCAGCTCGGCATCTCGCCGCTGATCGGCGCAAATTGCCGTTTCGTGCCGAGTTGTTCGCAGTATGGGATCGAGGCGCTCGAGACCTTTGGTGTCGTGCGTGGGGGGTGGCTGACGATTTGTCGCATTCTGCGGTGTCGGCCCGGTGGCGGGTCGGGTTATGATCCGGTACCACAACCGCAATTGCAGCAGGACATGACTGAATGAGCCTCGACCGGGCCGTACTCGACATTTTGTGTTGCCCTCTGACTCATATGCCGCTGGAGAAACTGGCGCCTGAACGCCTGGCCCGCCTCAACGACTCGATCGCTGCCGGTGCCGTAAAAAACGAATCCCGGCAGGTCCTCGCCGAGCCGCTGGCCGGTGCCCTGATGACGCGCGACGGCAAGCTTGCCTACCCGGTCCGCGATGGCATCCCGGTGCTGCTCATCGATCAGGGCATCGCGCTGTCTCAGTGCGAATCCGAGCAATGAGTATCGGTTGAAGATAGCGCAGCGACAACTTCCGGGGCAGCTCAGGGGCGGGCTTGCACGAGCGTATCTCGTTGCAGGTGAGGAGCCCCTGCTCGTCGACGAGGCACTTTCGGCGATTCGCGCCGCTGCCCGGCAGGCTGGCTTCCTGGAGCGCGAGCTGCACGTCGTCGATCGCGGTTTCAAGTGGGCGGAGCTCGGATCGCAGGCCGATAATCTGTCCCTTTTCGCCAGTCGCAGGCTCCTGGAGTTGCGGCTGACGTCGCCGCGGCTCGGCGATGCCGGAAGCAGGGCGGCGCGCGAGCTTCTCGAAAACCTCTCGGAGGACCAGCTGCTGTTGATCGGCATCCACGCCAGACTTGACGCAGCCACGGCGCGTCTCGCCTGGGTCAAATCGCTCGAGCGCGAAGGCGTGCGGGTCGAGGTCTGGCCGATCGAGCGCAGGGAACTGCCGCGCTGGGTAACAGAGCGTGCGCGCCGGCACGGAATCCGTCTGAACGCCAGCGCCGTCGAACTGCTTGCCGAGCGCGCCGAGGGAAATCTGCTCGCTGTCGATCAGGAACTCATCAAGCTCGCACTGCTGAAGCCCGGCGGTGAATTCGACGAGGCAGCGGTTGCAGCGGCTGTTGGTGAAAGCGCGCGATTCGATGTGTTTCGCCTGACCGACGCGCTGCTCGCCGGCGATGCACGTCGTGCGTTGCGCGTGCTCACGGCGCTGCGATCCGAGGGTACGGCGCCGCCGCTCGTTACATGGGCGCTGGCGCGGGAAATCGGGACGCTCGCATCGGTCAGGTTTGCTGTGGATGCCGGCGCTGACGCTCAAAGTGCGATGCGTAGTAACGGCATCTGGCCGCGTCGCCAGCCGCTGGCTCAGGCTGCGCTGAGGCGACTGTCGCGGGAGCGCCTCGTCAGACTGCTGCGCTCTGCGGCGCTCGTCGACACAGCGAGCAAAGGCGCGCAGCAGGGTCCGGGTCCCTGGGAGGCTATCACTGAGCTCGTCGTGGCGGCGGTGACATCGGGCCCGAAGGCTGCGGAGCGCCGGTGAGCAGCAATGCGGCGCGATGTATCGGCGTGATGGGTGGTACGTTCGATCCGATACATTACGGACATCTGCGCACGGCGCTGGAATTGCGCGAACGCCTGCGGCTCGATCACGTCCGCTTCATCCCGTGCAACGACCCGCCGACATCGAAGCGGCCGTTACTCGATGCAGCGACCCGATTGCGCATCGTTCGGGCTGCAATCGAGTCTGAGCCGGATTTCGTGGCGGACTCGCGTGAAATCGATCGCGGTGGTGTGTCGTACACGGCTGACACACTGATGTCGCTTCGTGCCGATTTCACCGATCGACCGCTGGCGCTGATCATGGGTATGGACGCATTCCTGAGCCTGCCGGAGTGGCGCAACTGGACAACTCTGGTCGACTACGCGCATATCGTGGTCGCACACCGTCCCGGCTGGAAGGCCCCGCGCGATGGCGTGCTTGGAAAACTCGTCGCAGATCGTGCGGCGGATTCGGTCGGGACGCTGCACGAGGAATTGTCAGGCCGCGTTTATATCGCCGAAGTGACGCAACTCGAGATTTCATCGACGGCGCTGCGCAGCTCGATATCACTGGGCGTTGATCCCAAGTATCTTGTGCCGCCGGCAGTCCGATCAATCGTTCTGGAAATGGAGTGTTATGCCGGGACAACAGTACGTGAGCAAGAGCAGATCGGCTGAAGGCCGCGCGCCGGGTCGGTCATCGAACAGACTTCAGCGTCTCGTTCAGGAGACGCTGGACGACATGAAAGCGCTCGACGTCGTCGCGTTGGATGTTCGTCACCTGACGACCATCACCGATGTCATGTTCGTCGCCTCCGGGCGTTCGGATCGCCATGTGCGGGCTATCGCCGAAGCGATCGTCGAACGGAGCGAACAGGCCGGTGTCAGACCGTTGGGCGTCGAGGGCATGGACGGCGGCGAATGGGTGCTCATCGATCTGTCCGATGTCATCGTCCACGTCATGATCCCGCGGGCGCGCGATTTTTACGAAATCGAAAAGCTCTGGGACATCTCACGGCTGGCGCAGGAAACCGAATCATAGGAACGTTCACGACGCGCAGCCACATTCGAGATCTGTCGTGAGCCGCCGACCGGCCTGACCCATGCAGCTACACATCGTCGCAGCCAGTAACCGGCAGCCGCAGTGGGTAGACGCTGCGTTCGCCGGTTATGCGAAGCGCTTTTCCGGACACCTCCGTCTGCAATACACCCAGGTGCGTCTGGCGAGAAACCCGGACGCAGAGCGCCGCAGGGCCGAGGAAGGCAAAAAGCTGCTTGCCGCCGCTGCGAGCGGCGCATGCGTGATCGCGCTCGATGAGGCGGGCGAAGGCTGGACGACACGCCAGCTGGCCACGATGCTCGAGGGCTGGATCCGGCAGGCGGCGAAGCCGTGCTTTGTGATCGGGGGGCCGGACGGCCTGGCCGATCCGGTGCTCGCGGCGGCCCGTCATCGCTGGAGTCTCTCACCACTGACGCTGCCTCATGCACTGGCGCGGGTCCTGGTCGCCGAGTCGCTCTATCGGGCGTCCAGCCTCCTCGCAGGACACCCGTATCATCGCGAATAGCTGGGTTATCATCCGCTTAAGCGATCTCATACATTTCGTTGAATGGAAACGGATTTTATCTATCTTGCGTCCGCCTCTCCGCGACGAGCCGAACTGCTGCGCCAGCTCGGGGTCGAGTTTCGCGTCCGCCCCGCTGAGCTCGAAGAAGCCATTCGTCCCGGCGAATCACCGGCGCATTACGTGGAGCGCACGGCCAGGGAAAAGGCGGCTGTGGTGAGCGGGGCGATTGCCGCGTCGGAAGCCCCGACAGCGGTACTCGGCGCCGATACCGTCGTTGTCGCTGACGCCCGGGTGCTGGGCAAGCCGGGGGGGCTCGACGCCGCGCTGGCGATGCTCGAGCTGCTGTCAGGCAGGACGCATGACGTGCTCAGCGCGGTCGCCGTCACGGACGGCAGACGCACGCACGCACGTGTGTGTTCCAGCAAAGTGAGATTTCGGGCGACGACGGCGCGCGAGCGCGCCGCGTATTGTGCCACTCCTGAGCCTTTCGATAAGGCCGGCGCTTATGGCATTCAGGGGTTCGCGGCGGCGTTTATCGAGCAGCTGGAAGGCAGCTATTCGGCCGTCATGGGGCTGCCTTTGTTCGAAACTGCTGAGCTGCTCGCACCCTTTGCTCAGCCGCGCTGGCTGCATGCGATACAGGACCGA
>JASFSB010000199.1:0-5077 GCA_050114615.1 Gammaproteobacteria bacterium | reverse complement strand
GGGAGGGTCGCTTGGTGGGACCGGCCAATAAATCGTATAACAAATTGATAAATAAAAGTATTGGCGGAGAGAGTGGGATTCGAACCCACGGTACGCTTTGACACGTACACTTGCTTTCCAAGCAAGCGCCTTCGACCGCTCGGCCATCTCTCCGGTCGGTTTCAATCACGCGAGATTCTATTGAAGTTTGCCGTCTGCGCCTACCGTGGATGCGGCGATTCGTCGGGGCGGTGCGTGCCGGCGTCAGCCCGATATCGTGCCGATTCTGATAAGCTAAACGTGGTCCGCGCCGGTTCCCTCGCGACGTCCACCCGTGAACTCCGTCAGGCCCGGAAGGGAGCAGCGGTAGCGGGCCGGGCGGGTGCCGGGGCCGGGCTGGCGCGGACTTTATATAATATTTTACAAGGGGTTACGGGTTCAGGTGAGTTATACGGTCCTCGCTGTCAAATGGCGGCCAAGGCGGTTTTCCGAGCTCGTTGGACAGCCTCACGTCGTGCAGGCGCTCGTCAATTCCCTTGCGCATGAGCGGCTGCACCACGCCTATCTGTTCTCCGGCACCCGCGGCGTCGGCAAGACGACCCTGGGCCGATTACTGGCCAAGGCGCTCAATTGCACGAACGGCATCGTGGCTGAGCCGTGCGGCGAGTGCGCGGCGTGCCAGGCGATCGATGCCGGGCGCTTCGTCGACCTGATCGAGGTGGACGCTGCGTCGCGCACCCGCGTCGACGATACGCGCGAGTTGCTCGACAACGTCCAGTACGCGCCAAGCCACGGCCGCTTCAAGGTGTACCTGATCGACGAGGTACACATGCTGTCGAATCATTCGTTCAACGCGCTGCTAAAGACCCTCGAAGAGCCGCCGCCGCACGTCAAATTCCTGCTCGCAACGACGGATCCGCAGAAGCTGCCGGTTACGGTCCTGTCGCGTTGTCTGCAGTTTCATCTGAAGAAACTGACGCTGCGACAGATCCTCGAACAGCTCGAAAAAATCTGTTCGGCTGAGGGCGTCGATGCCGAGGACGACGCGCTGAAGGCGATCGCCCGCGCGGCCGACGGCAGCATGCGCGATGCATTGAGCCTGCTCGATCAGTCGATTGCCTTCGGTGGCGGATCCATACGGGCCGATCAGGCGCATGCCATGCTCGGCAGCATCGATCGCAACCATATCACCCGTATCATCGAAGCGCTGGTTCAGCGCGACGGACAGGCACTGATCGATGAGAGCGCGCATCTCGATGAGCAGGCGGCGGATTTTGGCGCCGCACTCGACGATCTGATACGGGCACTGCAACAGATCGCCGTCGTGCAGCTCGTGCAGGACACCAGCGGAGACGAAGAGCAGGAGGCGCTGCGGTCTTTCGCCGATCAGTTAAGTGCTGAAGACGTGCAGCTTTATTACCAGATCGGGCTAAACGGCCGCCGGGACCTCGCCTGGTGTCGGGATGCCAGAATGGGTTTCGAAATGACTTTGCTGCGGATGCTGGCGTTTCGACCGGATGACGGCACGCAGCCGGAAGTCAGCGAGGCGAAAAGCAGCAGGCCACGCGCCGATATCGGTCCTGTAACGCAACCGGAAAAAGCGCCGGCTGCTGCGCCAAAGTCGTCAGGCCGGCACGATGACGACCCCGCGGCTCCCAACGGAGCGAGCGAGCTGCGTGTTGTCGCGAGCGACGTTACGCCGCGATCGGGCGCTCACGTCGAGGACTGGCGTGAGCTGCTGACGGCGGCGGAATTACGCGGTGCTGCGCGCAGGCTTGCCAATCATTGCGAAATCGAACAGTTTGCGGCAAATCGACTGAAACTGATTCTGGCATCCGACAAGGGTCATTTGCTGACGGAACAGATTCGCAGCCGTCTGGAATCCGAGCTCGCCCGACACCTCGGAAGGGAACTGACCGTGTCGATTAAACTTGGCAAGCCGCCGCGAGCGACGCCCGCCGAAATTATGCTGGCGAACGAAACACAGCGTATGCGGGATGCGCGCGAAGCGGTCGAGAACGACGCGAACGTTCAGGCAATGCAGTCAGCTTTCGATGCTGTCGTCGAAGCCGACAGCATCAGACCTATTGATGAATAGCACGAGGTGGAGATGAAGGGCATCGGCCAGTTGATGAAGCAGGCTCAGGAAATGCAGGCCAACGTGGAGAAGGCTCAGGCGGAGCTTGCGTCCCTGGAGGTCGAAGGGGAATCCGGCGGCGGCATGGTGAAGGTGCGAATAACGTGCAAGCACGAAGTCAGGCGCGTTGAGATCGAGGACAGTCTGCTCGAGGACGACAAGGACATGCTCGAAGATCTGATCGCCGCCGCCTTTAACGATGCCTGCCGAAAAGTCGAGGTCGCCGTACAGGAACGGATGTCTTCGGTGACTGGCGGTCTGCAGCTACCCGGTGGAATGAAGCTGCCCTTCTGACAGCCGCAAGATGCATTCTCCCCTGCTTGAACAGCTTGCGCAGGCCCTGCAGTGTTTACCGGGCGTCGGCAGCAAATCCGCTCAGCGCATGCTGTTGCATTTGCTCGATCGCGACCGTGAGGCGGCTGTTCACCTGGCGAAAACGCTGGAAGAAGCGACGCGGCGGATACGTAACTGCGAGCGATGCCGAATGCTGTGCGAAGATCCTGTATGTCGATACTGCTCCAGTGAGCGGCGCGATTCAGGTCAGCTTTGCGTCGTCGAAACGCCGGCCGATCTGCTGGCGATTGAACACTCCGGGGCTTACAGCGGGAGATACTTCGTACTGATGGGGCAATTGTCGCCGATCGACGGAATTGGTCCGGTAGAACTCGGCCTCGACCTGCTCGAGCAGCGACTCAGCACAGAACCGATCCGGGAGCTGGTGCTGGCAACGAGCGTGACGGTCGAGGGCGATGCCACCGCCAATCTCGTCGCCTCGCTGGCGCGCAAACATAATGTGGCGGCGAGCCGAATCGCTTATGGCGTTCCCGTCGGCGGTGAGCTGGAGTTCGTCGACAGCAACACCTTGTCACGGGCGCTTGCCGGTCGCCGCGATCTCAATCTGAACGAAGAGGGGATCTAACAGTGGCTGAATATGATTCAGACTGCCTGTTCTGCAAATTCGTGACAGGCGAGCTCGAAACTGAGAAAGTCTACGAAGACGACAGCGTGCTTGCATTCAACGATATTCACCCTCAGGCGCCAACCCATATCCTCATCATTCCTAAACGACACCTTTCGACACTGAACTCATTCGGTCAGGAAGACGCACAGCTTGCCGGTTCGCTGATGCTGACGGCAAAACGTATCGCTGCAGACAAGCAGCTGCCCGGTTTCCGAGTGGCAATGAACGTTGAGCGTGCCGGCGGGCAGATCGTTTTTCACGCTCATCTGCATATGCTGGCAGGTCGGGCATTGTCACCGAAGCTCGGCTGACCTAAAGGTAATCTTACGGTTCCCGGCGAGCGCGCAACTGCGCGACGAGTTCAAAGAGATTTCTGTAGTTGTCGTAGCGGCGTTGCGCAATGGTGCCGTTCTTCAGCGCGGCCTTGATCGCGCAGCCCGGTTCCGCAATGTGCCGACAGTCTGCGAAGCGGCATTGCGGAGCCAGAGGGTGAAACTCACGAAAGCCGTTCGCGACGTCATTTTCGTGCTCGATGTATGGTGCATACTGGCGAACGCCGGGTGAATCGATCACTTCTCCGCCGTTGTCGAGGCGATACAGTACGGACCCGGTCGTCGTGTGCTTCCCCTGACGCAACTTGTCGGAGAGCTCTCCGACCGCCTGCGCATTCTCACCCAGCAGCGCATTGAGCAGTGAAGATTTTCCTACGCCGGACTGACCGACGAGTACGCTGCGTTCGCCTGCCAGGCAGGCAAGCATTGCATCATCGATTCTGTCTTCATAGGTCGATGTAGCGAATACCGGCGCAATGCCTTCGTAAACATCGAGTTCCCTTGGGATCTCCGGTTGCAGGTCGGTCTTGTTGAATACGATTGCGGGCTTGAGTCGGCTCAGCTCTGCGGCAACGAGATAGTGATCGAGAACCAGCCAGTCGATATCCGGTTCGGCGGCAACGACGACGACGAGCTGCGTCAGATTCGCAGCGATGGGCTGAGCGAGGCCTCTGCGGTTCACTCGCGTCAGGACGGTCGAGCGCGGCTCGATTCGCGTCACGATACCAGTGCCTGAGCCTTCAGCTTCCCAGGAAACCCGGTCGCCAGGCAACGGCTGAATATTGCGTGACGCAGAGCGACAGACATGGCTCGAGCCGTCGTCGGCTTCGATGACGACATGCCGCCTGTGTCGGGCGACGACGAGAGCGAGATCGCTCACACAGTTCCCCCGTATGGCCGCCTGTTACAATCGGCGCAAAGGAGTTTGCTGTGGATCGTCGCGAAAACCTCATATGGATCGATCTCGAAATGACGGGTCTGGATCCGGATAAGGATTTGATCATCGAGATTGCAACGGTGGTGACCGACAAACATTTGTCAGTCCTGGCAGAAGGGCCGGTCTATGCGGTGCATCAGTCGGACGAGGTTCTCGGCGCGATGGACGAATGGAATACTCGTCAGCACAGCATGTCCGGACTGACCGAGCGTGTCCGGCAAAGCACCGTCAGAGAAGCCGAGGCAGAGCAGGGCACGCTCGAGTTCCTGCGAAAATTTGTCGATCAGGGCAGCTCTCCGATGTGCGGGAACAGTATATGTCAGGACAGGCGGTTTCTCGTTCGGTACATGCCGGAGCTCGCCAAGTACTTTCACTACCGCAATCTCGATGTCTCCACGCTCAAGATTCTAGCGCAGCTTTGGGTGCCGGAGATTAGTGGTCGATTCGAAAAGAACTCGGCTCACCTGGCGCTGGCTGATATTCATGACTCGATACGTGAACTTCGTTTCTATCGCGAAAGGCTCCTTAAGGTAACTCCGGCCTGATCGTGGCGCCGGCGTGATGTGTCGGTAATCGACGACACTTCTTGTTCTGTTGCCATGCCGGATACGTTACGCTTCTGTTTTGCTGACTGCGGAATCAAGATGACAAACCTGCGACTGATGTCTGCTTCACTGCTGCTGTTCGCAACAGCGGCCGAGGCTCAGCGTATGTATGTCACCGACGAGCTG
>JASFSB010000198.1:0-5077 GCA_050114615.1 Gammaproteobacteria bacterium | reverse complement strand
CGGCATCCCGACTGCGGACGTCCAGCGCGACCGACTCAGCGCCGTCACGGCGCTGGCCGAACGTTACCAGGCGACAGTCGTCCTGAAGGGCGCCGGCACGCTGATCAGCGCACCGCCGGACGGGGCTGCGGACGTGCGCGTCTGTCTGGCCGGCAACCCCGGCATGGCGACCGCCGGCACCGGCGATGTACTCAGTGGCATCGCCGGCGGCGTGCTCGCGCAATGTCGTGACGTGCGCAGCGCGGCATATGCGGCCGTGTTGATTCATGCACTGGCCGGCGACGCCGCCGCGGCGGCCCAGGGCGAGCGCGGCCTTGTCGCGACCGATCTGCTCGGTCAGATTCAGCCATGGACCAATCTGCGCTGAGCGTCGTTGCGCCCGAGGAGTCCGCGTTCGTCGATCTGGCCGGGCGGGTCGCTGCCGAGTGGCGCGCTTTCGGCGCCGATGCGGGCGTGAATGTCGGGCTGTGCGGCGAGCTCGGTGCCGGCAAAACCGCCTGGGTGCGGGCGATGCTGCGTGGGCTGGGCTACGACGGGCGTGTCCCGTCGCCGACCTATACGTTGATGGAAATATACGAAATCGGCGGTATCACTCTGATACATATGGATTTATATCGTATCAGCGGCGACGAGGAGCTCGCGCAGCTGGGCGTTCGCGACTGGCTCGGGCGCCCCGGCTGCTGGCTGCTGGCCGAATGGCCGCAGCGGGCGCCGGGCTGGTTTGCGCAATGTGACGTCGTGCTCGAATTCGTCGTGCTCGGCACCGCTGCGCGCCGCATCGACTGCACGGCGCGGCGCGCCGATGCGCAACGCTGGCTGACGCCGTTCACATTTACGTAGCCTTTTGCATACGAAGAGTCACTAAATCGGCTCAAGCGCATCTTTTTATTGAAATTTACAGTTCGAATTGTCAACATAACGGCACCACGAATTTGGGAGGTTCGCGGTGCTTCGTGAGATTTATCGGCGGCTGCCCGCCGCTGTACTCGTGCTCATCGCCGGTCATGTCGCGCACGCCGAGGTGATCGAACGCGTGCGGATTTCGGCCGATCAGGCGCGCACGCGCGTCGTGCTGGACCTGAGCGGACCGGCCGAGCACCGTCTGTTCGCGCTTGCCGACCCGCAGCGCATCGTCGTCGATCTGCCGGACACGAGCGTGCGGCCGAATCTTCCGGCGCTCCCTGCACGGGGTCTCGTGCAGCGAATTCGTACCGGGCAGCGTCCGGATGCAACCTCGCGTGTCGTGCTCGACGTCGCCGGTCCCGTCATTTCGCAGAGTTTCATGCTGCCGCCGGACGGTGAGTCGGGGTATCGACTCGTCGTCGACCTGTCGCGCGAACCGCAACGCCGGGCAGCGCTGCGCGCCCCGGGGGCCGACAATCCGCGTGGCCGCGATCTGGTCATTGCAATCGATGCCGGGCACGGCGGCAAGGATCCGGGCGCGAGCGGTCGGCACGGTGCGATCGAAAAGGATGTCGTGATGCGGATCGCGCGGCTGCTGGCGAACGAAATCGAAGCACAGCCGGGGTTCTCGCCGCTGCTCATTCGCGACAGCGACACGTTCGTCTCATTGCGCGAGCGCACCCAGCGGGCACGCAATGCCGAGGCCGATTTCTTCGTATCCATTCATGCGGATGCTTTCGCCAACAGCAGTGCGCGCGGTGCAACGGTCTATGTGCTGTCCGAAAAAGGCGCAACGGATGAAGCCGGTCGACGCCTGGCGCAGCGCGAAAACGATGCGGATCTGATCGGCGGTGTGTCGCTGGCAGACCAGGAAAGCGACATTGCGCCGGTGATCCTGGACATCACGCAAACCGCTGCGTTGAGTGCGAGCCTGGCCGCAGCGGAGGACATCATTTCGCAGCTCGGCACGGTCACGCAACTGCGCAAACGCGAGGTTCAGCAGGCTGGTTTCGTCGTGCTGAAGGCACCCGACATCCCGTCGGTGCTGATCGAGACAGCCTATCTGTCCAACCCACGCGAGGAAGCCGCGCTGAGTTCGAGCGAGCATCAGGGCAAGCTGGCGCGTGCGCTCGGCGCCGGCATCGTCAATTATTTCTTCGACAATCCGCCGCCGGGCACTTACCTGGCCATGAATCCGACGCTGCGGCCGCGTGAGCCGATGCGCCATGCGGTCGCCAGTGGCGAGACGCTGTCGCAGATTGCGGAGCGTTACCGCATCAGTCTTGTCAGGCTGAAAAACTCGAATGCTCTGAAGTCCGACCGGATACGCATCGGTCAGGTGCTGACGATCCCGCGCGGCTGACCGAGCCGACATCACGCGTTGCGGCGGTGCCGTATTGGCTGCGAGCGAATCGCGTGATCCCGCGATCGGCCGATCGGCGAATGCAGCCAGGCGCGCTGCTAGAATGCCGGCATGGGAATTCGTGTTTTACCTGACCAGCTCATCGACCAGATCGCTGCGGGCGAGGTCGTCGAGCGGCCGGCATCTGTTGCAAAGGAACTGATCGAGAACTCGCTCGATGCCGGCGCCAGGCGCATCGACATCGAAGTCATCGCCGGTGGCACGAAACTCGTCCGCGTGACCGACGACGGCAGCGGCATCGACCCGGCGGAGCTCGAGCTCGCGATCACGCGCCATGCGACGAGCAAGATCGCATCGCTCGAGGATCTCCAAGCGCTGCGCAGCCTCGGGTTCCGTGGCGAGGCGCTGCCGAGCATCGCTTCGGTCGCGCGCCTGGCGGTCACGAGCCGATCGTATTCCCAGGACAACGCGTCACAGGTAGTCGTCGAAGGCGGGCGTGTGCAGGAGCCTCGCCCTGCGCCGCATCCTTGCGGAACGACGGTCGAGGTCCGGGATCTGTTCTACAACACGCCGGCGCGGCGCAGGTTCCTGCGTACCGAAAAGACCGAATTCGGACATATCGACAGCGTCGTCAAAAACCTCGCGCTGGCGAGTTTCGATGTCGAGTTCACAGTCCGGCACAACGGCCGCGAGCTGTATCGATTACCGCCGGCGCTGAATCGGGAGCAACAGGAGCGACGCATCGCGGAATTGTGCGGCGGTGCGTTCGTCGAGTCCGCGCGCTTCGTCGAGCGTGAAATCGAGGGGCTGGGTCTGCGCGCATGGCTGGCGGCGCCGACGTTTTCGCGCGCTCAGGCGGACATGCAGTTCACTTTCGTCAACGGTCGCTTCGTGCGCGATCGCCTGTTGCGACACGCAGTTCGGCAGGGTTACTCCGACGTCCTCTTTCAGGCGCGTCAGCCGGCTTTCGTCCTGTTTCTGGATATCGATCCGGAGCGCGTCGACGTGAATGCGCACCCGGCGAAGTTCGAGGTTCGGTTTCGAGACAGTGGCCTCGTCCACAGCTTCGTTGAACGCACGATCGATTCGGCGCTTGCCGGCAGCGTCGATGACACGCAGCGCGCCGCACCGGGCGCGTCTGTGGCCTCACTGGCCACACCGATACGCAGCGTTCGCGAACCCGCCGGGCTGTTTGCGCAATTGCATTCGCCACCTGATGTCCGCGCTGTGCAGGCCTCGGGTTCAGCAGGTACTTCGGCCGAGCTTCAGGACGCCGGCGGCGCCGATCCGGAGGTGCCGCCTTTGGGTTTCGCCCTGGCACAACTGCGTGGAATCTATGTGCTCGCTGAAAATCGTGACGGTCTGATCATTGTCGACATGCACGCGGCTCACGAGCGCATTACTTACGAAAAAATGAAGGCGCAGTACGATCGCGAAGGCGTTGCGTCGCAGCCGTTGCTGGTCCCGGTGACAGCGCGCCTGAGTCCGGGGCAGGCCGATTCACTCGAGCGGTATGCCGACAATCTTCGCGAACTCGGGTTTACCATTACGCGTCGCAGTTACGACAGCGTCGTCGTCGAAAGCGTGCCGGCGCTGCTGGCCGGATGTGACGTCGCGCAGTTGCTGAACGAAATCTCCGATGGGCTCACCGAAGCTGACGAAGGGCCGGGAACCGATGCGGCCCGCAACGAGTTGCTGGCGACGATGTCGTGCCATGGCGCGATCCGCGCGAATCGCAAACTCGAGCTTGCCGAGATGAACGCCCTGCTGCGTGAAATGGAGCGCACGCCGAGAATAGACCAGTGCAACCATGGTCGGCCGACCTGGACCCGAATAACCGTGCGCGAGCTCGATCGGTTGTTCCTGCGTGGCCGATAGCGGTATGTCGCAACCGCGCTGTGTCTGCCTGACTGCGCCGACGGCGAGCGGTAAAACGCAACTCGCACTATGGCTTGCGCAGCAGCTGCCCGTGGAAATCATCAGTATGGATTCCGCGATGGTATTCCGCGGGATGGATATCGGCACGGCGAAACCAACGCTCGCCGAGCGCGCCCAGGTGCCGCATCATTTGATCGACATCTGCGATCCGACGGAGCATTTCTCAGCCGGGCGCTTCGTGAACGAGGCGCATCGTCTGGCATCCGAGATTGCCGCGCGTGACCGAATTCCGCTGTTCGTCGGTGGCACAATGATGTATCTCAGGGCATTGCGCTCGGGACTTGCGGCGCTGCCACGGGCGCATGCCGCGGTACGGGCGCAGATCGACGCCGAGGCCGACGAGCGTGGCTGGGCGGCGCTGCACGCGCGGCTCAACGAAATCGATCCGGCCGCCGCCGCGCGCATCGAACCGGGTGATCGGCAGCGGATTCAGCGTGCGCTCGAGGTGTGGCGCGTGACAGGCAGGACATTGACGGCGCAGCTTGCGGCTGAGGTACCTGTGGCGCCGCTACGCCTGACGACGATCGCCCTGCTGCCGCCGGATCGCTCGGCGCTGCATGCGGCGATCGCACAGCGCTTCGATGCGATGCTGGCACGGGGATTCCTGCAGGAGGTCGATATGTTGCGAAGACGCAACGATCTGCACGCAGGTCTGCCGGCACTGCGCTGCGTCGGTTACCGGCAGATCCGGGCCCATCTCGACGGGGAATATCCGCTCGAAACCGCCCGGGCGCGAGCCACCGCGGCCACGCGACAACTGGCCAAACGTCAGCTGACCTGGCTGCGTTCGGATCCCGGTGATTTCGAACTGCCGGCGCAGGCGCGCGAAACCCCCGCCCGGGTGCTCAAAATCGTTGCGGATTCATGTCGTGA
>JASFSB010000197.1:0-5101 GCA_050114615.1 Gammaproteobacteria bacterium | reverse complement strand
TGCATCGGATATAGACGAGCTGCACGGCGACAATAATCTGACCAAGCAAACTCAGCTCACTGAAAACGGTGATATCGTCAATGGTCGCGGCGACAGTCCGAATCGGCACGATATCCTGACGGGGTCCAATGCCGATGGGACTGCAACTGATGCAACCTGCAGCGACTGGACCTCCGGTGGGGATGGCAGCGCCCGTGTCGGGCATCACGATCGTACGGGTGGAGGCGACGATCCCACGTCGTGGAATTCGGCGCACGGATCGCGTGGCTGCAGTCAGTCCGATCTGCAGGGGACTGGTGGCGACGGATTGTTCTACTGTTTCGCGATCGACTGAGTGCATCGGGAGGATAGACAGTGTCGATCATGATTTACAACCAACTGGTTCCGGTGTTTTCGGAAATGCTGGCGAATCTGGATGAGGTGCTCAGGAAGGCGGAGGCTGACGCGGAAGCGCGGCACATCGACCCGCAGGTTTATCTGAATGGTCGTATCGCGCCCGACATGCTGTCGTTGACGAAACAAGTCCAGATCATGACGGATATGGCGAAGGGCGGCGCCGGTCGGCTGGCCGGTCAGGATGTGCCGGAGTGGCCTGATGAAGACACGACATTCGCCGATCTCCATGCGCGCATCGCCAGGACCCAGGAGTATCTGAACTCATTCAAGCCGGAACAGTTTGAAGGCGCTGAAGATCGCACGATCGAACTCAAAATTCCGAACGGAGAGTTGACGTTTGGCGGAAACGACTACTTCCTGAATTTCGTCGTGCCCAACTTCTATTTTCATTACACGACTGCATACGCAATTCTCCGGCACAACGGCGTGCAGGTGGGGAAGCGGGATTTTCTCGGCGGCTAACAGCAGGATTCGGAACACGGCCTTGCGAACGCTCGATCTCTTAGTGTCGGATGGCACCCTGCCGCGGGTGTGCGCTTGAACGCCTTGCTGCGCTATTGGATCTGCGCAGTGATCGTAGCGGGCGTCGCTGCAGGCGACGCTTACGCCCAAAGCGATCCGCGCTACATCCCGATCGGCCGTGCAAACGGCGCCCTGTATTTGCCGGATTCCGGTACTGAGCCGCACATTGGCATACTGATCGTCCATCGTACCGGTAACTTCATGAACTACCATGCCTGCCGGAGACTGTCCGAGCGCGGTTATCTGGTGCTGTGCATGAATACGCGGGCGGTGAACAACCCTGCCAAAGTAGTCTGGGAGGATCTCGCGCTGGACCTGCGAGCAGGCGTGGAGTTTCTCCGTGGCCGACCAGGAATCTCGAGCGTTCTGCTTTGGGGGTGGAGCGGCGGAGGCGGGACAACGAGCTTTTACCAGGCCGTCGCAGAGAACGGCATCACTTATTGCCAGGGGCCCAACAAACTTTCTGAATGCGGTCCGGCGCTGCGAAACCTTCCTCCGGCAGACGGGCTGATTCTCGTCGATACGAACCATGGTATTGCTCACCAGGCTATCGCGAGACTGAACCCGACTGTCGTGAACGATGCCGAGATCTTTGCGATCAATGCGCTGCCCCGTCTCGAGCCGGACCTCGACCCATTCGATCCCAATAATGGCTACGACCCGAACGGAGCCTCCAACTATTCCGAAGCGTTCAGGGAACGATACTTCGAGGCGCAGTCGCGCCGAATGAACGCGTTGATCGGGATCGCGCAGGCGAGGCTGCAAGCGATCAGCGAGCGGTCGACCCCGTTTCCTGACGACGATATCTTCCTGGTGCGCAGGGCAGCAACCGCGGAGTTGCTGCGGCTCGATCCGGGCATCCATCACAGGACGCTCAAACCGCAGAAATTGCTTCTCAACAGCGGCGAAATCGTTCGACAGATCGTGGAAAGTGTTCGGTTGCCGGAGCCTGAGCTGGCTGCTGAGAACGCGACCTTTTCCGATGGCACGCTGCTGTTGACCCTGCGTTCGTTTCTCAGCGCGAACGCGATGCGCTCTAACCACGCGCTTGACGATGTCGATTTCTGTTCAAGCAATAACTCGACGCCGTGCGCTGTGCAGTCGATTTCAGTGCCGCTGCTGATCACGGCAATGCAGGGGAATCGTTACCTGAGATACAACGAAATTCATTTCGACCTTGCCAGTAGCGAGGACAAGGACTACGTGATCATTGAAGGTGCAACGCATCCGCAGATGCCCTGCGAGCCGTGTGAGCAATTTCCGGGTCAGTACTCGAATGCGACAGATAACTTCTTCGACTACGTTGTGAATTGGATAGATGAACGCTTCCACGGTCCCGGCCCACTATGAGAGCTTCGAAGGAGCACACTTACTGGTTTCGGGCAAAGACATACGGCATCGGTTGGGCGCTTCCGGTCACATGGCAGGGCTGGCTCGTTGTGCTCGTCTTCTGCGCCACGTTGTTCGGCGGACTGGCCATTATCGAGACGACCGGAATTCAGCTTGTTTATAGCGTGACTGTGGGGCTGATCCTCGTCGCAGTGGTTGCATGGAAAGGCGAGAAGCCATTGCGTTGGAGGTGGGGCCGAAAACGCTAGTCAGGCGTTATTGGTCGATTTGAATCATGGTAAGCAAGGGGTGAGCGATGCCTTTGAAGGTCATCGGAGCGGGTCTCGGACGGACGGCGACATTCTCGATGAAATTCGCCCTCGAACATCTCGGCGTGGGGCCCTGCTACCACATGTCGGAGGTATTCGCGGGTGCCAGGAGGAATTTTCCGCTTTGGCTGGATGCCGTTAGCGGGAAACCGGACTGGGACGCGATATTCGACGGCTACCAGTCGACCACCGACTATCCTGCCTGCAGCTACTGGCGCGAGCTGGCTGCGTATTATCCGGACGCCAGGGTGATCCTGACCGTCCGTGATCCCGATCGCTGGTATGAATCGGTGAGCCGGACGATCTTCTCTGAGCAAATGCAGGGCTCGCTTCGGGGGTCGCCGGCCGAAGCCATCATGCAGGGAGCCGTATTCGACGCATTCGGCGGTCGAATGAACGACCCGGCTTTCATGACCAGCTGGTTCAAGCGCCGGAATCAGGCTGTGATCGACGCGCTGCCTGCTGAACGCCTGCTGGTCTTTTCACCGAGGGAAGGCTGGGAGCCGCTGTGCGCTTTTCTTGGCGTCCCGGTGCCGGATCGGCCGTTCCCACGCGTGAACAGCCGTGACGAGATCGAGCAGGCGTCGAACGCGCAGGGCGGACTTCCCGCTGATCCCGAAACTGCCGAAGCATTCGCAAGAGACTATATCGAACAGCTCAAGGCGAAGGCTTTCGCGGAATAAAGCGGTGCGGCTGCGGGCCCCCCGCTAACGTCGCGACGGCAAGCGGCAGACGATTCCTGTCATCATAACGATTGCCTCATCCTTAGCAGTGAATCAGGAGTATTCGTTTCCCCCGTGCTGGTCACCGCGCATATGTCGTGCCATGTGAACGAGCGCGATCATCCAGGGGGTTTTCGAGGCCGTCGGCCTCATTTCGGCGTGAGGCGCGCACAGTTTCGGCGCACTTTCGCAGTGCCGTGCATCGGCGGGGGGCGCCGGAGCACAGAGCGTCAATCAAACATCGAGGGTACCGACATCGAGAATCGGTGAAGCTTCCACGTCTTCTACTTCCATCAAGTCGGCCAGACGCTCCAGGGACGACAGGATCGCCATCTTTTCCCACCCCCTGAGAGCAGCGAAGTTCCGCAGGAATCTGGTCTGTAACGCGACTGGAGCCTTGTCGAGAAATTCCCGACCTTTCCGCGTGACGCTCACCTCCACGACGCGCCGGTCGTCGTTCCCGCGTTGCCGTGCAACCAGGCTGCGACGCGCAAGCGTGTCCACAATCCCAGTGACTGTGGCCTGGGCAAGGCCGACGCGCTCGGCGATACCACCGATGGTCAATTCTGCACGCTCACCGAGTAACTCCAGCACGAGCAGCTGGGATATCGACAGGTTTGTCCGGCGGGCCAGCTTTTTCGCATTCGAGTCGGTGGCCCGAATCAGTCGCCGTATGGCGCTCAGCACCTGCCGTTCAATGGTGTCGTTCATACTTGGGTAACTCTAGCAAATCTCCTTCCTGCGTAGCTGCAGATATACATCGTAAATCGATAGAAAATTCGACAGTGCCGACGATGCGCAGATACATAACCTATATGCCTGGTAGTAATTTTTGTGAATTATTTGTCATAACAGTTCGATCGGTTTGAAAAATACTTCGAAAGGTAATATGTTTTTCGGCGTGAGCGATTCATCACAGCGGTCAGCCAGCCGCTGCCAGAAACCGGATTCCTCGATCCGGGTATTCACTAAAACCTGCGGAGAGACATATGTTTAACGTTACCGACGATGCCCTCGGACATCTCAGCGAGGCCCTTTCCGGTTCAGCGGTGGCAAGGGAAAACGAGTGTTTTCGTTTCGTTGTGAAAGACGACGACAGAATCGTTCTTGCGTATCAGACGCCACAATCCAATGACCTGAAGTTCGCACATGAGGGCACGCAGGTTCTGGCGGTGCCGGCAGCCCTGTCCGACGCATTGTCGGAAAAAGTGCTTGACGTGGGTGATGAGGGGCAGCTGGTGTTTCTGCAGAAACCAGGCTGATCGCAGCACTGCAAGCCATTCCAGCGAGCGTCTCAGTCACACAAACGAGCGAGGTCAATGAACTCTACATCTGATTCCTTTCAGCATCTGCTCAGAGCCAATGGAAGATCGAAGGTACGGGTTTGTCGGGAACTGTTGGAAGATCTCGACCCCGTTCGTCCGCCCAATAACTGTCGACCCAGGGAGTTTCTCTGGCAGTACAGAGCGTTGTGCGAACGCGTTGCAGTCTATGAGCAGCAGCTCAAAGATTCGAACGCGTCGGTCGACTCAGCCGGCGGCTCGCTGCAGCGGGCCGAGCTTGCGTTGAACCACTCCCTTCATTACTTCGAGATGGTTCTGACCCCTGGCCGGGCCGAGCACGACGAGGACGACGATTTCTGAGTGCCGGGACGGCGAAAGCAATCGCCGGCCTCCACAATGCCACGCCGGAAACGGGATTTTCGCTGTAAGATAGCGGAATACCTGCTCGGCGCATGGTGAGCAGGTTTGCGTGCACCTTTGGATAGATTTGGCTACAGGTACCGGAATCAGCCCAGTGTCA
>JASFSB010000196.1:0-5101 GCA_050114615.1 Gammaproteobacteria bacterium | reverse complement strand
TGAGTCTCGATCTGGTTGAAGTAGCGCCAAACTCCGATCCGCCCGTATGCCGCATTATGGACTACGGGAAATTCGTTTTTGAGCAGAACAAGAAAGCTCAGTCGGCGCGCCGCAAACAGAAGCAGATCCAGGTCAAGGAAGTGAAGTTTCGCCCTGGTACCGAAGAAAGCGACTATCAGGTCAAGCTCCGTAATCTGGTTAAGTTTCTCACGCAGGGGGACAAGACGAAGGTTACGCTGCGTTTCAGAGGTCGGGAAATGGCGCATCAGGAACTCGGTGCCGAGTTGCTGCAGCGCGTTCGGGACGACCTGGAGGAGTACGGGACGGTCGAACAGTTCCCACTGATGGAAGGTCGTCAGATGGTCATGGTTATCGCCCCTCGCAAGCGCTGATCTCAGCTGGCCGACAATCCGGAAATCGAAGTGCCGCGCCCGTAACTGGTGCGGCCGCCCTGGCAGCCCTGGCATGCTGATCCCGGGTTTAATGATCAGGAGAAGAAGAGATGCCGAAAATGAAGTCCAATCGCGGTGCCGCGAAGCGGTTCCGTCCGAAAGGTAATGGTGGGTTCAAACGCGGACAATCGCATTTACGCCATATCCTCACGAAGAAATCCTCGAAACGAAAACGTCAGCTGGGAAGTCCCGCCGAGGTCGCCGAACCGGACCTCAAGTCCGTGCGGCGCATGCTGCCGTTCAGTTAACGGGAGAACAACAGGATGGCAAGAGTAAAACGTGGGATACAGGCCAAAGCCCGACATCGTCGCGTATTGAGCAAAGCGAAAGGCTACTATGGCGCCCGCAGCAAGGTATTTCGAGTTGCCAAGCAGGCCGTCATCAAGGCGGGCCAGTATGCCTACCGGGACCGACGGCAGCGTAAGCGTCAGTTTCGCGCCTTGTGGATCACCCGCATCAACGCCGCCGCGCGCCTCAACGGCCTGAGCTACAGCCGTCTGATAAATGGCCTGAAAATCGCGGGTATCGAAGTCGACAGAAAGGTCCTTGCAGATATCGCGGTGCATGACGCGGAAGCGTTTAGCGCAATATCCGATGCCGCGAAGGCTGCGCTCAGCGATACCTGATTTCGGTTGAGCGGAGTCGTGCGATGAGCATCGAGGCGGAGCTCCTCGAGCAGGCGCGCAACGCCGTAGCGGCTGCAACGTCGCTTGCTGAACTCGAATCTGTGAGAGTCAGCTATCTCGGCAGGAAGGGGAAGTTCACGATCAGGCTGCGTGAACTCGGGAAACTCCCTCCGGAAGAGCGTCCGGCGGCGGGGCAGCAGATCAACGCCGCCAAGCAAACGCTTACGGAACTGCTGGGCCAGCGTGCGGTTGTGCTGGAAGATGCGGCACTGACGGAGCAGCTTGCGGCCGGTGCGATCGACGTGACGCTGCCTGGGCGCGGCCCGGGACGCGGTGGGCTACACCCTGTTACGCGGACCTTGCGCCGAATCATCACGATTTTCGATCGCGCAGGGTTCGAGGTGCATACGGGTCCCGAGGTCGAAGACGAGTTTCACAACTTCTCGGCTCTGAACATTCCCGATAATCATCCGGCGCGGGCAATGCACGACACGTTTTATCTGCGTTCCGGCAAGCTGCTGCGTACCCATACATCGCCGGTGCAGATCCGTGCTATGCGCTCACAGGGTGTACCCATACGCCTGATCGCACCTGGGCGCGTGTATCGCTGCGACTCGGATCTGACGCATACGCCGATGTTCACGCAGGTCGAAGGCCTCGTTATCGATCGGGATCTGAGCTTTGCCAATCTCAAGTCGGTGCTCTATGAGTTCGTGTCGAGTTTCTTCGAGCGTGCCGTCGATCTGCGTTTTCGTCCATCCTATTTCCCATTCACGGAACCGTCGGCGGAAGTCGATGTGCTGTCAGAATCGAAGAAGTGGCTCGAGATCCTGGGATGCGGCATGGTGCACCCCAATGTTCTGCGGAACGTCGGTGTCGATCCGGCTGAGTTTCGCGGTTACGCCTTCGGCATGGGTGTGGAGCGGCTGGCGATGCTTCGCTATGGCGTCGAGGACCTGCGGATGTTCTTCGAAAACGATCTGCGTTTTCTGGAGCAGTTGAACTGACCGCGTCATGAAGATCTCAATGCAATGGCTACAGGAATGGGTCGATGTCGAAGGAACGGCAGAAGCGCTGGCGCACGATCTGACCATTGCCGGGCTCGAGGTGGATTCCGTCGAGCGCATCAACGCGGGAGTCGAAGACGTTGTGGCGGCAAGGGTTGACAGCGTCGCGCAGCATCCACAGGCGGATCGCCTAAAGGTCTGCCGGGTGTTCGATGGCAAAGAGACGTTCGAAGTGGTCTGCGGTGCGCCCAATGTGCGCGCGGGAATGCTGGTCCCTTTCGCCCGAGTCGGGGCACGCCTGCCGGGCGACGTCCGAATCAAGGCGTCAAAACTGCGCGGTGTGCGATCGAACGGCATGCTGTGCTCGGGCAAGGAACTCCTGCTGGAGGAGGATTCCACAGGGCTGTTCGAGCTGGACACGGATGTGAAGCCAGGGCGTTCGATCAGCGATGTACTGGAACTCGACGACGCCGTGATCGACATCGACCTTACGCCGAATCGCGGTGATTGCTTCAGCGTGATCGGCATTGCCAGAGAGATCGCCGCGCGTGCACGCGTGCCGCTGCATCCGCCGGAATGGGCGCCTGCACCTGTCGCGAGCGATGATCGGTTTCCGTCCGTTGTTGCAGATTTCCCGGCGTGCCCCCGGCTTTGTACGCGCATAGTGACGGGCGTGAACAATCGGCGCCCCGTCCCGTTGTGGCTGCGTGAGCGCCTGCGCCGCAGCGGGCTACGATCGATCAGTCCGATCGTCGACGTTACGAACTACGTCATGCTCGAATATGGACAGCCTCTGCACGCATATGATCGAGAAAGAATCAACGACCGGCTGGATGTCCGATTCGCACGAAGCGGGGAATCGCTGAAGCTTCTAAACGAGAACGTCATTGAACTCCAGGACGACGTGCTGGTCATCGCTGACGCCGGCGGCGCGATCGGACTGGCCGGAATCATGGGCGGCGCGACGACGGGCGTCAGCGCGGACACCAGCGCGGTAATTTTCGAATCGGCTTTTTTTTCGCCCGATGCCATTGCCGGCAGGGCCCGTCGCTTCGGGCTGCATACCGATGCCTCCGTGCGCTTCGAACGCGGGGTCGATCCTACCCATCAGATTCGGGCAATCGAGCGAGCGACCGCATTGCTGATCGAAATCGCCGGCGGCGAGCCGGGCCCGCTCGCCGTTTACGAGGACACTGCACAATTGCCACAACGAGCGCCGATTACTTTGCGTCACACACGCCTCAATCAGGTGCTCGGGCTCGACGTCGCGTCGGAAGATGTCTCTGTTATGTTAACGGGACTCGAAATGGAAGCCGAGCCCTGTGCAGACGGCTGGCGCATAACCCCGCCCGGATTCAGGTTCGATATTGCGATCGAGGAAGACCTGATCGAAGAAATCGGCCGCATGATTGGTTACGACAACATACCGGTTACGCCTGGCGCAAACGAGACACATACGGGCAGCAGCACGGAGCAGCGCGTAGCTGAGAATCGTGCCGTCGATGTGCTGGTTGATCGTGGTTATCAGGAAATCATTACTTACAGTTTCATTGATCCGGAACTGGCGCAGGCGATCAGTCCCGGCGCAGATCAGCTGGAGCTGGCGAATCCCATATCGAGCGATCTCACCGTCATGCGACGCTCACTATGGCCGGGGCTGCTCGTGACTGCCAGACGCAATCAGGCGAGCCAGATCGACGATCTTCGCTTGTTCGAATACGGCCCGCAATTCGACGAAACAGGGGCGCAAGTCCATGTTTTTGCGGGTCTCGCCAGCGGCAAAATCGTAGCGAATACGTGGGACGGTCCGGCTCGCGACGTCGACTTCTACGACGTGAAACGAGACCTTGAAGTGCTACTAAGTCTGTCCGGGTTGGGCGATGCGTTTCGATTCGTTGCAGCGCAGCATCCTGCGCTGCGTCCTGGTCAGTCTGCTGGAATCTTCAGGGGTGACGAGGCAGTCGGCTGGCTGGGAACGGTCCATCCAGGCGTGATAAAGCGGTTCGAACTCCGTGCTTCTTGCGTGTTGTTTGCAGTGTGCGCTGACGCAGTGCTGAACGCACGCGTGCCGAAGTTTTCCGAGTATTCGCGACTGCCACATATTCGTCGTGACGTTGCGTTTGTCGTTGACGAATCTGTCAGCGCTCAGCAGCTGATCGATCTCGTCACAATGCATGCCGGCGATGATCTCGCGGAAGTTTTGATATTCGATCTTTACCGCGGAAAAGGGATTGATGCAACAAGAAAAAGCATCGGTTTAGGCTTGATTTTGCAGAACGCTTCACGCACTCTTACCGACGCGGATGCAGACAAAGTTGTGTCGTCGGTAACGCAGAATTTGCAGCGTGAAATCGGCGCGACAATAAGAACGTAACGTCAGAAGCGGTTTCATGGCACTTACGAAGGCAAGCATGGCCGAGTCACTGTTCGATGAACTCGGTCTCAATAAGCGCGAGGCACGCGAGCTAGTCGACTCGTTCTTCGAGGATCTGCGTAGCGCGTTGGCTACAGGGGAGCAGATTAAGCTATCCGGTTTCGGAAACTTTGATTTGCGCGATAAAAATCAGCGCCCGGGGAGAAATCCCAAAACAGGTGAGGAGATACCGATCACGGCCCGTCGAGTCGTGACCTTCCGCCCGGGACAGAAACTTAAGTCGCGAGTGGAAGTTTATGCTGGAACCCGGAAATAACGACGAGCTTCCACCCATTCCCGGCAAACGCTACTTCACGATCGGTGAAGTCAGCGACCTTTGCGCGGTAAAGCCTCATGTACTTCGCTACTGGGAGCAGGAGTTTCCGCAACTGACGCCGGTCAAGCGGCGCGGAAATCGACGCTACTATCAGCGCCAGGACGTTCTGATCATTCGCCAGATTCGCTCACTCCTCTACGAGGAGGGATTCACGATCGGCGGTGCACGCCAAAGACTGGCGGGGGATTCGGCGAAAGTGGACACCAGCCAGAGCCAGCAGATCATCAGGCAGGTCCGCCAGGAACTCGAAGAAGTCCTCAAACTGC
>JASFSB010000195.1:0-5125 GCA_050114615.1 Gammaproteobacteria bacterium | reverse complement strand
GCAAACAGCGCCAGCAGCGCCTTCACGTATATCCGTGTCGGTTCCAGCAGCACGTCGATGAGCGCTGCGCCGTCGAGCTGTCGCTCGGCGTGTTGTCGATCGCGTTCCAGGGCACGCCGAATCAGTGAGAAGCCGTTCGAGTGGACGCCGGAGGAGGCAAGTCCGAGCACGACGTCGCCCGGTTTCGCGGCAGAGCCGTCGATGACGAGATCCCGTTCCACGATGCCGACGCTGAATCCGGCGAGATCGTACTCACCGGCCATGCCCATGCCCGGATGCTCGGCCGTCTCCCCGCCGATCAGCGCTGCACCGGCCAGCCTGCAGCCTTCCGCGATGCCGGCAACGACGCGCTCGGCGACATCGACGTCGAGACGGCTCGTCGAGTAGTAGTCGAGAAAGAACAGCGGTTCTGCCCCCTGCACGATCAGATCGTTGACGCACATTGCGACGAGGTCGATGCCGACCCGGTCGTGCGCATCGTGCTCCAGCGCGAGTTTGAGCTTCGTGCCGACGCCGTCGGTGGCTGCGACCAGCACCGGATCCCGGTATCCGGACGGCAGCGCAAACAGGCCGCCGAATCCGCCGATACTGCCGAGCACCTCGGGGCGCGCCGTCGAACGGACTGCGCCGGCGATGCGGCGGACCAGGTCGTTCCCGGCGTCGATATCCACGCCGGCATCCTTGTAACTCAGGGTGTCTTCTGCTGACGACATAGTTCCTCGGGCGAACGGCCTCTTGCACCGGGCCGCTATAATAAGCCACAGTCCTCGCTGTAGACAGGTCGCGGCCGCATGCACTCATTTCGACATACGACGCCGTCGCTCCGACGGCTCCTGTTCGCCGTTGTGGCCTGCTGCGGCACCACGGTGCAGGCGGTCGTCGTCGATAACCTCTATACCGCAACGGTAGAGCGGGCAGCAGACGTTGCCGACCCGCGCGCAGCCGCGCAGTCAGCCGCCATGGCGGAAGTGCTCGTGCGCGTCAGCGGGAACCGGATGGCGGCCACGGCGCCGGAGCTGGCCATACTGCGTCAGAACCCGGCTCGCTATATCGCCTCATTCGGCTATTCGAGTGCGACCGAGGCGCAGGTCAGTTTCCTGCCACGGGAAATCGAGCGGGAACTCATTGCCGCCGGGTGGCCGGTATGGGGTGCCGAACGGCCACTCAGCATTCTGTGGGTCGCGGTCACCGACCAGTTTGGCGACGAGGCGATACTGACGGCCGGCGATCCGCCCGATGATGTGATCTACAGCGAACACATGCTCGAGCTGCTGGCGGAAATTCGCGAACAGGTCGAAACCACGGCTGCCGTGCGCGGCCTGCCCTATATTCTGCCGACGTTTGTGACCGGTGATGACATGCGGCTGAGTTTCGGTGAGGTCTGGACATACGCTTTCGGCAGCCTGTCCGACGTGTCGGCTGCCTGGGAAGCCGACGCAATGGTCATCGGTCGCGTGCGCGAAAGTGTCATTGGCACGGATGTCGAGTGGCTCGTGCAGAGCGACTCGCTGCGCATGAGTTATCCGGGCGCCGGCGTTGCCGACGGCATCAACTGGCTGGCGGATGCCTACGCGGAACAGTATCGCAGCTTCGGTGAGCGACACTTCCTGACACTGCGAGTCAGCGGCGTCGGTAGTTTCGACAGCTACGCGCGCGTGCTCGCTTACCTGGAGTCGGTGACGATGCTCAGCGATGTCGACGTCGAGTCCTATCGCGGCGGGCAGCTGGTGTTACGGGCAACATCGCGCGGCGATGCGCAGGTGCTGGCACGGACACTGAGTCTGGATGATGTGCTGCGTGAACAGAATCGGCTGCCCGGCAGTGGCCTCGCGCAGACGACGATCGGTGCCACCCTCGATCTCGTCGTTGTGCCGGAACGAGGCGTGTTCGGCGGATTCGATGCGGGTCTGTAGCGACGCATGAAACTGCGCTGGATCCCCAACGCGATTTGTCTCGTGCGAATCGCGCTCGTACCGCTCGTCGTGCTGTCGCTGCTCGATCAGCGCTACGGTGTCGCGCTGGGGCTGTTCGTGATCGCCGGCGGGTCTGACGGGCTCGACGGTTTCCTGGCAAAGCGTTTCGGCTGGCAGACGCGCCTCGGCAGCCTGCTCGATCCACTGGCCGACAAGACGCTCGTCAGTGCCACGTTCATCACACTGGCGTGGCTCGAGCTCGTTCCGCTCGGACTGGTGGTCATCGTGGTTGCGCGCGACGTTGTGATCGTCGCTGGTGCATTCGCCTATCAGTTTCTCGTCGCGCCCGTGCAGGGGCTGCCCAGCGTGATCAGTAAACTGAATACCGGATTTCAGCTGACGTTCGTCGTTTGCGTGATCGCCAACGCGGCTTATGGCTGGCCGTCTGCCATGTTGCTGATCGCGCTGGGCGCGGCCTGCGTGTTTACGGCCATCGTCAGCGGCCTGAACTACGTGCTGAAGTGGTCGGCGCTGGCGCTCAGCCATGCACGCCGGCACGGACAGCCGACGTGAGCCGGCAGCTGGCCCTTGGTATCGAGCTCGACGTTGCCGCGACGTTCGACAGCTTCCTGGCCGAAGGCAGCGCGGAGGCGGTCGCGGCGCTGCGGCACGTCAGTGAAGGGCTCAGTTCCGGGCCTTTGTGGATCTGCGGCGCTCCCGGAGTCGGGAAGTCGCATCTGCTGCAGGCCGCCTGCCGGGTGAAGTCCGAACGCGGCGGCAGTGCGATGTACGTGCCGTTGTCGCAGTCCCGGCAGCTCGATCCGGGCATTCTGGAGGGCTGCGAAGCGATCGATCTGCTCGCGATAGACGACGTGGATGCAGTCGCCGGTGACGCGCGCTGGGAATCCGCGCTGTTCGCGGCGATCAATGCGTTTCTGCTGAGCGGCGCGCCGCTCCTGCTGGCAGCCGGCGTGGTTCCGCGCGAGGTCGGCTTCAGCCTCCCGGACCTGAGCTCACGTGCCGGGGCACATGTCGTCTACCGCATCGCAGCGCTGAGCGACACAGGTCTCGCCACGCTCGTCGCGCAGCGTGCCCGCGAGCGCGGTCTGCAGCTCGACGCCAGCGCAGCGCAGTATCTGCTGCGTCGTGTGCCGCGCGACGTGCGTGTACTCGAGGAATGGCTCGCGCGGCTCGACCGTGCATCGCTCGCGGCCCAGAAGCGTGTCACCGTCGCGCTGGTTCGCGCGCTGCTTGCGCAGCACGGCCACGCGCCAGGCTGAGCAGCACCGCGAACTCCAGCATCGCCGATCCGAGCAACAGGCTTGCGTGCCAGCGGGCGCCGGTTGCGAGGACTTCGACGATGCCGACGCCGATGACGAGGACCAGAAGTAAAGCGAGCCGGGTGACGCGCTCGATCCGGTTCGTTGCGAGTGCTCGCAGCCCCGGAAGCAGCGCCGCTGCGACGACAGCGAGAAGCACGATGCGTGCCCACAGGGGCAGGCGGGCCGTGGCAATGAGCCAGACCAAAGAGCCGGTCACCAGCGCGTGCGCGCACGCGGCGATGCCGATTCGCGGGTCGCGGGTCATCGCGACGCGGGATCCGGTGTCGCGGCGCGAAGCGCAATCGCAAGCCGCGTGACGCGGGCGCCTAGCGCCTCGGCGATCCTGCGTTCCTCCGCAGTCAGTTGCGGCCCCTGTGTCGCATCCGGGCCGTGCGACCGTTCGACGTGAGAGGCGCCATACGGGCCGCCGCCGTCGGTCGTCGTAAACAGCTCGCTGAGCGTGTAGGGGAGACCTACCCAGAGCATGCCATGGTGCACCAGTGGCAGCATCATCGTCAGCAGCGTCGATTCCTGGCCGCCGTGTGCCGATGTCGACGACGTAAACACGCCGGCAGGCTTGTCGACCAGCCCGCCGCTGAGCCAGATGTCGCTCGTTTGCTCGAGGAAGTGCTTCAGTGGCGCGGCCATGTTACCGAAGCGCGTCGGACTGCCCAGCAATAGTCCTTCACAGCGGCGTAGATCCTCCGGCTGCACGTGCGCGGCGCCGTCGGCGGCGGCGTCGCGTTCGCCCGCGTCGGTCAGTGCCGGTACCGTGCGTACGACTGCATCGCCGTCGGCAGCTGTCACCCCCCGCGCCACGTAGCGTGCCAGTTCGGCAACGGCGCCGGTGCGTGAGTAATACAGTACCAGTATGCGCGCGCGGCTCACTCGAACAGTTCCAGAACCGCTTCCGGCGGACGCCCGACACGCGCGCGTTCGCCGTGTTCGACAATCGGTCGCTGCAGCAGCTTCGGGTGTTGTTCGATCGCAGCCAGCAGTGCCGCATCGTCAGCGTCTTTGGACAGACCGGTTTGCGCGAATTCGGGTTCGTTGAATCGAACGATGTCCGCGGCCCGGCATCCGAGTTTCCTGAGCAGCATTTCGAGCTCGGCTCGCTCTGGCGGTGCCTGCAGGTACTCGACCACTTCGTGCTCGATGCCGTGTGTTTCCAGCAGCGCCAGCGTCGCTCGCGACTTCGAACAACGGGGATTGTGATAGATGCGTGTCGTCATCGGGCGAACCCCTAAGAAACCAATGCCTTACAAAGCAAGTTTAAGAACGAGCCGCCGTCCGTGCCAGCGAGGCGACGTAATTGCGTCACAGTGCTTGACGCTTCGTAGTGTGCCTTGTTAGCTTTCGCGCGTTAAGGCAGAAGAATTATAAGATTTCGCCTCAATGAAACGATTTGTTTCCCTGGCCGTCGTCGCTGTCGCGCTCAGCGCCTGTATTACATCGCCGCCCGTTCAGGAAATGAGCGATGCACGTCAGGCGATTGCGGCAGCCGAAGCCGCCGATGCGCAGCGTCTGGCGCCGGAGTCCCTCGATGCGGCCAGACAGTACCTCCTCGAGGCGGAGCGATTTCTGCAGCAGGAGGCTTATGGCGCCGCAAGGACCAACGCGGTGCGGGCGCGTAACCGCGCGATGGCTGCCTTGCGTGCAATCAACGCCGATTCCGAGCTGCGCTGATCGGCCGGCTGCGGCGCGTGCCGCTACAGCCGAAACCACTTGCTGCGTAACCGCTCGATGACGCGATCGCCATACCAGCGCCGGCCCGTGCTGCCGTTGTAGCGCGCGAGACCCTGAATCAGGTCGCCATTTTCCATGTCGAGGTAATACCGGAGAATGCGGCAGCCGAGCAGGATGTTGAAGTCGATGTCGAACAGCAGGTTT
>JASFSB010000194.1:0-5128 GCA_050114615.1 Gammaproteobacteria bacterium | reverse complement strand
CGAACGTAGCGCGGCAACCGCGTATGGCCCCTGACTTCCAGGTTACGTGCCCGCACGACGTCACCGGGCGCGAAACGCGGCGCCAGGCGCCCGTGATCGCGGACGGCGGGCACGCCGCCGCGCACCAGTCCGGCGATCATCTCCGCATTCGGCGCAGGGTGTGGCAGCGCTTTGCGCATCTCGAGGTGACCGCTCGTCAGCTCGTCATCGGTGGCGAAACCGAGATCCTTCGCCATCAGCTCCAGCCCGAACAGCCAGTGCTCATAGTAGCTCGTCGTCAGATACGCCACCGGATCCATCCGTTCGACCGCGTGTCTGGCCCGGTCGACCGGGCCGAAGAACGCGAGCGAGGCGATATTCAGCGCAAACACGCGCCGCTCCCAGTCGGAATGAAAGACCGGCCCGTCGGTTTCGCGTCGGATGGGCCCGAAGGTCGTCATTCCACCCATGTCATGTATGCCGTTCATCACACCTCGCCGTCAGAAGATACCTTTGTGCTGAACGCCGTCCACGACCAGGGTGGCCCCGGACACCCACGCGGCCCGCGATGAGACGAGGAACACGATCGTGTCGGCGACTTCTTCGGGTTTGCCCATACGTCCGAAAGGAATTTCGGAGACCACCCGATCGTACATTTCCCGGTCGTTTTGGCGCACGGCATCCCACAAACCGCCCTCGAAATAAATCGAGCCCGGTGCGACGCAATTGACGCGGATGTTCTTTGCCGCGAGCCGTTGCGCCATCGATTTAGTGTAGCTGATCAACGCAGTTTTGACGGCCGAGTAGGCCGGCGGGCCGGCTTCGAGCGCCGATATCGAGGAGATCGTCACGATTGCACCGCCGCCGGCCGCGGCCATCCAGGGCGTCACGGTCCGCGTCGCACGCACCGGTGCCATCAGATCGATATCCACGCTGGCTTTCCAGGCTGCTTCGTCGTCCGCGATGCCGAATCCCGACGGGTTGTTCACGAGAATGTCGACGCCGCCCAGTGCCTCACGGGCATCCCGCAGAAACCCGTCCAGCGATTCGAGCTCTGCCACGTCGCAGGGTGCTGCAAATACGCTGACACCGAGCGCCTCGATGTCTTTCGCCGTCACCTCCAGCGCGACCTGCCCGCGCGCGCAGATGGCCACGCTGGCACCCTCGGCGGCCAGTCCGAGCGCGGTGGCCCGACCGATGCCCTTCGAAGCACCGGTGACGATCGCACGTTTGCCTTTTAAGCCCAGCTCCACGGAGCACCGCCGCCGAGGCTGTAAAGTTCAGACATCATTGCCGTGATCGAATAGCATTGGCACAAACACCGAAGGAGGCCGACCGATGAGAGCAGTATCCCCTATGCGCCTGCTGGCTGTAATGCTCGCAGTGGCGCCAGCGACAGGGTTCGCGCAGCTTTACGCGACGGGCCCCGTTATCAACGGCCATCATCATATCAACGTCAGCGACGTCGACGCACATATGCGGTTTTGGGTCGACACGCTTGGGGGTAGCGCCGGTACCTTCGGCAGCGGAACGCCGATCGCAAAATTCCCTGACGCGCTGGTGTTTTTGCGCGAGCAGGCACCGACCGGGCCGAGCATCGGCAGCACGGTCGATCACGTCGGGTTTGCAGTCCCGGATCTGCGCGCGATGATCGACCGTATCGAGGCGGCCGGCTACGAAAACGTCACGCCGGAGGAGTCGCCGCCTGGCTCGCAGATCGTCGACGGCATTCGTATCGTGCCAGGCGGCGGCCCGGTGTCGGGCGTCGCTTACGTGCTGGGCCCGGACGACGTCAAGGTCGAATTACTCGAGCGTCGGAGCCAGGACGCACCGATCGTCAGCGATCACATTCACTTCTTCAGTGACGATGCAGAAGGGATGCGCGCCTGGTATGGCGAGATGTTTGGCGCGGCAGCGCGCTCAGCGCCCGGGCCCGGGTTCATCTCGGCGGATCTGCCCGGTCTCGCACTGAACTTCACCGACGTCGAAAGCCCGACGGCGGGGACGCCGGGGCGCGTGCTCGACCACATCGGCTTCGAAGTCGAAGATCTCGCAACGCTCGTCGCCGAACTGCAGGCGAAGGGCATCGAATTCGACGTGCCCTATCGGGAGATTCCGGAGATCGGCCTCGCGCTCGCGTTCGTGACGGACCCCTGGGGCACCTCGATCGAGCTGACCGAGGGGCTCGACAAGATCCGGTAATGTTTCTCTATAAAAAAGGGCCGCCCGAGGGCGGCCCTTCGTCGTTAAACGCCGGGTCGACTAAACGGCGAGTCGGCCTGTGCTTTCGCCGATTGCCTCGACGTTAGCGCCAGCAAGGTCGGCGATTGCCACGAGCAGATTCGCGGTCGGCTCTTTGTCAGTGGCGGCAATGTGCCGGTTACCCTCGAGGCGGCCCCTGGCACCACCGATCAGAACCGCCGGCGGCTCGTACCGATCGTGCACGTTGGAATTGCCCATTCCGCTGCCCCAGTAGAACAGCGAATTGTCGAGCAGATTGTCGTTGCCGTCAGGCGTTGCCTTCAGTTTTGCGAGGAACTCCGTCAGCTTGCTCAGCTGGTATGAATGGATCTTGGAGTACTTCTCGAGCATCTCAGGCTTGTCACCGTGGTGCGAGATCGGGTGATGCGGCTCCGGAATGCCGATATGCGCGTAGCTGCGAGAAGTGGCCTCATGACCCAGCATGAACGTAAAGACCCGCGAGATGTCCCCCTGGAAGGCCAGGTGCAGCAGATCGTACGTCAGCGTCAGATGCTCATCGAACGCCTCGGGTATGCCGATCGGTGCATCGGGCGTGTTCTTCAGCGAACCGGAACGCGCTTCCATATTTTGCAGCTGCTTCTCGACGCGGCGAACGTTCGTCAGGTATTCGTCGAGCAGCGCCTTGTCGGAGGCACCGAGCTCATGCTGCAGCGCCTTCGTCTCGTGGGCGATCGAATCGAGCATGCTCTGCTTCAGACGCAGGCGCTCGAGCCGCTGTGCCGTCGTGCCCGGGTCACCGAACATTCGCTCGAATGTGACCTGCGGGTTGATGCCGACCGGTAACGGACTCGTCGAGTCACGCCAGGAGATCGTATTGAAGAACACGCAGGGATAGCCGTCGCAGGCACCTGCAGCGGTTCCCATATCCTCGGTGCCCACCTCCAGAGAACGCAGCGGCGTATCTTCGGCCGTCACGTCGGCGATGTACTGGTCGATCGTTTTCCTCGATTCGATACGCGTCAACTCGCCCGCGACGCCCAGTGGACCGGTTCCGTTCAGCCAGGCCGCACTTGCATTCAGATGGACGGAGCCCGCCGGCGCCTGTAATCGACTGACCGTGACCACGTGATCCCGGAACGGCTCGAGCGGCTTCATGACCACGTTAAACTCGAAATCCTTGCCGGTCGTCTTCGGATGCCACAACGACGGGTATGCGCCATGCGGCATGTAGATCGCACCGAAGCGCAATGGACGCTGCGTGCTCGACTGACTAAATGCCGGGACCATCGCGCTCAGCAAAGGCACTGACACGGCTGTGCCCAGTGCGCCACGCAGAAAAGTACGGCGAGGCAAATGCTTCTTCGTAATAAACATATCCTACTCCCTAGTTTGCGCGACGGTTTGTATCGCGTCTGGACCTTCCAATTTCGTGCGCATCTGGAACGGCAAGCTGTCCACGATGCCCAGAATGATAGCCATCATTTTGTAGTCGTCCGCGGCGGCTTCTCTCAAGATGCGACGGACCTGTGGCATATCGGCCGGCTCGAGTCCCCGGCCGAGTGCATAAATTAAGAGTTTCTCAGTGACGGTGCCCGCGAAAACTTCCGGATCGGCGAGCATCGCCTCCCGCAGTTCAGCCGGCCCGGCAACGGCCGTGCCGTCGGCCAGCACGCCGGCAGAGTCGATCGGCAGACCTTCACGATTGAAATCGCGCCAGGCCCCGGTGGCATCGAAATTCTCGAGCGCGAACCCGAGCGGGTCGAGATTCCGATGACACGAATTACACTCGGGATTGGCCCGGTGCAGCTCGAGCTGCTCGCGAATCGTCGAAGGACGGTCGGTCGGCGCGCTTTCCTCGAGCGCCGGCACCATCGCCGGCGGCTCCGGCGGCGGAGAATTCATCAGATTCGAGACGACGAATTTGCCGCGGATGATCGGCGAAGTTCGAGTTGCCGCCGACGTCAGCGACAACCAGCTGCCGTGTCCGAGCAGACCCCAGCGATTCGGATCGGCGACTTCGACGCGACGGAACCGTGTGCCATAGACACCCGGAATGCCGTAGTGCCGCGCCAGCCGCTCGTTGACGAACGTGTAATCGGCGCGGAGCAGGTCGAGTACGCTGCGGTTCTCCTTCAGAACGCTGCCGAAAAGCATTTCGGTTTCGGTACGGAACGCCTTTCTGAGGTTGTCGTCAAAGTCCGGGAACAGCGACATATCGGGAATGACGCGCTGTTCGAGATTCCGCAGCTGCAGCCACTGCCCGGTGAAGTTCTCGACCAGCGCTGCGGAGCGATCATCGGCCACCATGCGGCGAACCTGCGATTCGAGAACTTCCGGATCCCGCAGACGCCCGGCGATCGCAAGATCCAGCAGCTCATCATCCGGGACGCTCGACCAGAGGAAGAACGACAGCCGGGAGGCGAGCTCCACATCGCTGATCTCATGTGAGGAGCCGGCCGTCAGATCTGCCGGATCGTGCTCGACCCGGAACAGGAACGACGGGCTGACGAGGATACGCGCGACGGCAGTCTGGATACCCTTGTCGAAACTGGCACCGCTCTCGCGTGCATTGTTGTAAAACGACAGTGGCTCCTGAACATCCTCTGCCGTAATCGCACGGCGGAAAGCGCGCCTTGCCAGTTTGGACAGGATCTCCTCGGCACAGGCCGATTCTTCCGCCGGGCTCGCGGGCGTACAGACCATCAGGCGCTCGCGGCTCGGCGTCTCGCTGATACCGCTCACATCGTATGGACCCTCGATCGTCGCCGTTCGCAAACGTGGTTCCCCGGACGTATTGTGCGGGTCCTGACTGGCCGCCAGCGCCGGCTGCCAGACACTCATGTCCATGGCCGGGCGTGCCTGCCAGGTGAACGCAACCTCATGCGGTCCGGCCGGGATCGGTATACGGGGCGAGGTCATGCGCGCTTCGATGTAAATAAACGCCTCG
>JASFSB010000193.1:0-5154 GCA_050114615.1 Gammaproteobacteria bacterium | reverse complement strand
TCCATGCATGAAGCGCTGCAGGACGAGACTTCGGATATTCGCGGGAGCATCGAGCGCGAAATCCGTCACGTTGGACAACTATTGAGCGGTGACATCGCAGCCCAGCGACAACTCGACGGCTGGTTCAAAGAGGCGCTCGTATACGTCGTTGAGCACTACCGCGGCCCGCTCAGCGAAGTGATCTCAGACACAGTCGCCGAATGGGACGCCCGATCGACCGCGGACCGCATCGAGCTGCATATAGGCAAGGACCTGCAGTTCATTCGAGTCAACGGAACCCTCGTCGGCGGACTCGTCGGCGTCGCGCTGTACCTCCTGTCAGGTATCTTCCTTTAGCTTTCGGCGCAGCACTTTCCCAACATTGGACTTCGGCAATTCACTGCGAAACTCGACTACGCTCGGACGTTTGTAGCCGGTGAGGTTTTCGCGGCAGAACTCGCGAATGTCAGACTCCGTGAGAGCCGGATCCTTGCGCACCACCACGAGCTTCACTCGTTCTCCTGACTCTTCATCCGGGATCCCAATTGCCGCGACCTCGAGAACGCCCGGATGCGCTGAAATGACGTCCTCGAGCTCGTTCGGAAAGACCTTGAATCCAGAGACGATGATCATGTCCTTCTGTCGATCCTCGATGAACAGGTAACCGGATTCATCGATGCGCCCGACATCGCCGGTTCGCAGCCAGCCGTCGTTCGTGATGACCTTTGCCGTTTCTTCCGGCATGTTCCAGTAGCCGCGCATCACCTGCGGACCACGCGTACATATCTCGCCTGCCTCCCCGATGGGCAGTTCATTGCCTGCTTCGTCCGTGATTTTTACCTCAGTGGATGGCAGCGGCAGGCCGATCGAGCCGTTGAACTCCATCGTATCGAGGAGATTGGCTGAAACGACCGGAGAGGCTTCCGTCAGCCCGTATCCCTGCGCAATGGCGCAACCGGTTACGGCCTGCCAGCGTTCCGCAACATCGCGTTGCACGGCCATGCCGCCCGCCAGGGTCGATTTCAGCGCACTGAAATCGAGCTGCGCGAATCCGTCCGTATGAAGCAATGCATTGAAGAGCGTGTTCACACCGATCATGAAGGCAAAGGGATTGCGACGCAGAGTCGCGACGAAGCGCTTCAGATCGCGTGGGTCCGTGATCAATACGTTGTGTCCGCCCAGCTCCATGAAACCGAACAAACCGACGGTCAATGCAAACACGTGGTATAGCGGCAACGGCGTGATGACAACGCCTTTCCTGCGATCGAAAACCGGCTCGGCCCATTTCGCGATCTGTAAAACGTTTGCAACGAGGTTGCGCTGCGTCAGCACGGCGCCTTTCGCCACGCCCGTAGTGCCGCCGGTGTACTGGAGACAGGCGATGTCGTCATGATTCAGCGGAATGTCATTCCACGGGCGCTTTGCACCGAAAGCGAGCGCGTCCCGCCACCGAAAGACGCCTTCCATCCGGCTCGGGCGCACGAGCTTCTTAACGTGCCGGACGACGAAGTCGATCAGCCACCGCTTCAGAATCGGATGCTGATCGCCGACGCTCGTGGTGATGACCGTGTCCACGTTCGTCTCACCAACGATGCGCGCGAGCGTGTGCGCGAAATTCTCCAGTACGACGATGGCTTTTGCGCCACTGTCGTTGAGCTGATGCTGCAGCTCCCG
Source organism: Gammaproteobacteria bacterium (assembly GCA_050114615.1). GTDB lineage: Bacteria > Pseudomonadota > Gammaproteobacteria > Steroidobacterales > Rariloculaceae > JAHEEO01. The sequence continues at coordinate 3,501 of JASFSB010000193.1, read as the reverse complement.
GGGCGTATATTGCGGGTTGACATTGACGACGACCATCCCGGCGCGCAACACACCGATGATCGCGATCGGCGACTGCAAGAGATTCGGCAGCATGACGGCGATGCGATCGCCTTTGCGAAGGCTCTTCTGCGCACTCAGGAAGGCAGCAAATGCAGCACTGAGACGGTCGACGTCACCAAACGTCAGCGTGGTGCCTTCGTTCGTAAACGCAGGCTCTTCCGTATACATGGCTACGCGCGCTCGAAACAGTGCGACCAGCGACTCGTACGTGTCAGGATCGATCGAGTGTGGAATCGTGCTCGGATATTCGGCGAGCCAGGGCCTGAGCGCCATCAAGTGGGTGCCTGCAGCAAATCGATCAGTACCGGCCAGACGTTCTCGAGCATGAGCGGCTGACCATCCGCATTGGGATGCATCTGATCGTTCTGCATCAGGTGAGCGTTCAAAGCGACGCCGTCCATCAGAAATTCAACGAGCGGCACGCCATAGCGGGCGGCAAGCTCCGGATACAGGTCGCTAAACTGCCGGGTATAGAGCGGCCCGTAGTTCGGCGGGATCTGTATACCGGTCAACAGCACGCGTACGCCGGCTGCCTGCGTAAGCTCGATCATACGCTCGAGATTCCTGCGCAGGTTCCCGACCGGCTGGCCGCGCAGCCCGTCGTTACCGCCGAGTTCGATGACGACGACCTCCGGCTTGTGCAGTTCGAGCAGCCGTGGGAGTCGGCTGAGCCCTCCGGCAGAGGTGTCGCCGGCGATACTGGCATTCACGACGTCGTATTCGTACCCTTCGTCGCTGAGCCGGCGTTCCAGCAGTGCCACCCACGACGCCGCGCCATTTAGACCGTATCCACTGCTAAGGGAATCACCGAGAACTACAATGGCCGGTCCATCGGCACTGGCCGTGCGCACAAACAGCAATGCACCCACCACCAGGAATTCCAGGATCCATCGACGCATGACTATCGCTCAACCTGTACTTCGCGCCACGGCGCTGACCAAAAAGGTTAACAGCCCGGAGGGTGAGCTGACCATCCTGGAAGACTTCGATATCGAAATCACAGCGGCCGAATCCGTTGCCGTCGTGGGACCATCAGGTGCCGGGAAGTCGACATTGCTCGCATTGCTGGCCGGGCTGGACTCCCCGACCAGCGGCGAAGTATGGCTGGGCGACGTGCAGATCAGCGCGCTCGACGAAGATGGCAGGGCGAGCCTGCGCAACGAGCGCGTCGGCTTCGTATTTCAGTCCTTTCATCTGCTGCAGTCACTGACGGCGATCGAGAACGTTATGTTGCCCCTGGAGCTCGACGGCGCTCCCGACGCGCGGGCCCGCGCACACGCCGCGCTGGTGGAGGTCGGCCTCGAACATCGGCTGTCCCACTACCCTCGTCAGCTGTCCGGAGGCGAACAGCAACGAGTAGCGATAGCGCGAGCGTTCGTCACGTCGCCACAGATTCTCTTCGCTGACGAGCCTACCGGCAATCTCGACAAGAAGACCGGTGAACACATTCTCGAGATTCTGTTCGAGCTCAACAAAGCTGCCGGAACGACACTCGTGCTCGTGACGCACGACATGAGTGCGGCAGCGCTTTGCGAGCGCGTAATCGAACTGCTTCCGCCAGGCTAGTAAACCCCGTGCACTCGCCCGCCGCAGCGACCTAGACGACGCGGCGCAGGCGCTCGCCGCGCAGGAACGCGGCGATGTTTTCCGCCGTCTGTTCGATCGCGCGCTGCCGCGATTCCCGCGCTGCCCAGGCGATGTGCGGCGTCAATATCAGATTGGGCAGGTCTGCATTGAGCAACGGCTCGGCCGGATCAGGCGGCTCGGTTTCAAGAACGTCGATGCCCGCACCGCCGATCTCCCCACGCTCCAGCGCGCTTACCAGCGCCGCGCTGTCGATGAGCCCGCCGCGCGACGTATTGATCACGATCGCGTCGTTCTTCATTCGCGCGAACGCTTTCTCATCGAGCAATCTGCGCGTCACCGACGTCAGCGGGCAATGCAGCGAGAGCACGTCAGCGCTTTCGAGCAGCTTGTCGAAGGCGACGCGGCCGGCGGGTATCGTGTCGGTTCCGGGGCGCGCGGCGATGATCACATTCATGCCGAAGCAAGCGCCGAGCCTGGCGACTGCCTGTCCGAGCGACCCGTAACCGACGACGCCGAGGTTCAGGCCCGCCAGCTCGCGTATCGGGTAGTCGAACAGCGCGAAAGTCGGCGACGCCTGCCATTTACCCTGGCGCACAAGAGCATCGTAACGATCGGGGTGCCGAGTCAGGCTCAGGATCAGACTGAAGACATGTTGTGCAACGGACACGTCGCAATAGGAGCGGATGTTGGCCACCGCGATGTCGTGCTCGGCGGCCGCCTTTGCATCGACGTTGTCCGTCCCTGTCGCAGTCAGCGTAATGAACCGCGTCCGCGGCAGCTGTTCGATCGTGTGCCGGTCGATCCGTGCCTTGTTCACGATGACGATTTCAGCGTCGCCGACCCGCTCAGCGACGGCTTCTGGCGGCGTCGTCGCGAAGCAGGCAATATCAGTGAGCGCTTCGAGCGAAGTCAGGCTCACTTCGGGGCCGATCGTCGCATGATCGAGAAATACAGCAGTGGGTCGTTTCTTCATTATTCTTACGGTTCCGGCCAAATGAGACTTTACCTGAGCACACGGCAATGAGTCAGGACCCGTTCTGGAAGACCAAATCGCTCGCGGAAATGACCCCGGGAGAATGGGAGTCGCTGTGTGATGGCTGCGCTCAGTGTTGTCTTGCAAAGGTCGAAGACATCGAGACCGCGACAGTGCACTATACGGACGTGGTCTGCCGCTACCTCGATACCGATAAATGCCGCTGCACTGCGTATAGCGAGCGCTGCACACTCGTCCCTGATTGTGTCCGACTCACACCGGAGAATCTGGAGCAGCTGCCGTGGATGCCGCTGACCTGTGCATACCGCCTGCTGAATGAAGGCGAGTCACTTCCGGACTGGCATCCGCTCGTCACTGGCGGCGCAGAAAGCGTGCATGCAGCCGGCGTGTCCGTGCGCGGCAAGTGTGTTTCCGAAGAATTCGTCCATGACGACGATCTGCTGCAACGCATCGTAGACTGGGCGCCCGATATCGCCGAATAATTCTGCTTTGCTTCAGCCTGCGTCCTGCAGCGCATGGGCGATTCCGTTGACGCTCGCCATGAGCGCCTGCAGCTGCGCGTCTGCTCCGCTGCCCGCTTCGCGCCAGCTCCGCAGCAGATGAACCTGAAGAAAGCTCATCGGATCGACATATGGATTGCGCAGCTGGATCGAGCGGGCCATCGTGCTGGCCCGTTCCAGCAAGTGCTCCTGCTGCTTCAGCGTCAGCACAGCCTCGAGACAGGCATCGAACTCATTACGAATCGATGCGAAAAAATGCTGATGCTCGGGTGCAGCCAGCGTCGCATATTCGGCCGCGACTTCGAGATCCGACTTGGCAAGCGAAATTTCAACGTCTGTAACGAGCCTGTGCATCAGCGG
>JASFSB010000192.1:0-5175 GCA_050114615.1 Gammaproteobacteria bacterium | reverse complement strand
CTGAAGTTTCTCTGCATTTCCTCCACCAACCTGGACGAGTTTTTCGAGATTCGCGTTTCCGGAGCGAAGCAGCGCCTCGAAGTCAGCACCGCACCGGCAGGCCCGGACGGTCTGACACCGGCGCAATTGCTCGATCGGGTCGCCGATATTACTCAGCGGCTCGTCACCGAGCAGTATCGATTGCTCAACGATGAAATAATCCCCGCGCTCGAGTCGGAAGGCATTCGCTTCATTCGTCGCGAGCACTGGACAAGCGTACAAAGCACCTGGCTCGAACAGTACTTTCACAACGAAGTCGTGCCGGTGCTGAGCCCGACGACGCTCGATCCAACGCGCCCCGTTCCTCGTATCCTCAACAAAAGCCTGAATTTCATTGTCAGCCTGCATGGCCAGGATGCCTTTGGCGGCAGCTGCTCGCGAGCCATCGTGCAGGCGCCGCGTTCACTTCCGCGACTCATCCAGCTGCCGGCCGATCTGAGCGGCAATGGCGGCCGGAACTCAGAATTCGTATTTCTTTCGTCAATCATTCACGCATTTGTGGACCGCCTGTTCCGCGGTATTGAAATCACCGGGTGTTATCAGTTCAGAGTCACGCGCAACAGCGATCTGTATATCGACGACGAAGATGTCGACGATCTGATGCGCGCGCTCGTCGGTGAACTGGTCGAGAGTCGTTACGGGGCCGCCGTACGACTGGAAACTGCACATGACTGCCCGGAAGATCTGGCACAGTATCTGCTCAAGCACTTTCAGCTCAGACAATCCGATCTGTATCGGGTCTCCGGTCCGGTCAATCTCAACCGTCTCATGGCGGTTTACAACCTCGTCGACCGCCCCGACCTCAAATACCGCGATTTCACACCCGGTGTACCGGCGCAGCTCGTGAACAAAAACATTTTCGAAGCCGTCAGCGATGGCGACATTCTGCTCCATCATCCATTCGAGTCTTTTGCGCCGGTCATCGACTTCGTCTATCGGGCAGCCAACGACCCCAACGTAGTCGCAATCAAGCAAACGCTGTACCGGACGACTGCCGATTCGCCGATCATCGAAAGCCTCGTATCGGCAGCGCGATCAGGTAAGGAGGTCACCGCACTGGTCGAGCTGCGAGCGCGCTTCGACGAGGCAGCCAACATCGAACTCGCGAGCAAGCTTCAGCAGGCCGGTGCCCACGTCGTATATGGCGTTGTCGGCTATAAGACCCACTGCAAAATGAGTATGGTCGTGCGCCGCGAAAACGGGCAGTTAAAGCGCTACGTTCATCTTGGGACCGGCAACTATCACCCCGGGACTGCGCGTGCGTACACCGACTATGGCCTGTTCACGTCGGACGAACGCATCGGTGAAGACGTGCATCAGGTTTTCATGCAGCTGACCAGTCTCATGAAGACCTCGACGCTGAACCTCATTGCACAATCGCCGTTTAATCTGCATCAGCAGCTGATCGAAAAGATCAGGCGAGAAATTGAAAACGTCCGTTCCGGCGGGAACGGCCACATCATCGCGAAGCTGAACGCACTCGTTGAACCTGAAATCATCGAAATGCTGTACGCCGCGTCGCAGGCCGGTGTGATGATCGATCTTATCGTGCGCGGCCTGTGCTGCCTGCGCCCGGGTGTGGCCGGGTTATCTGAAAACATCCGAGTGCGATCCATTATCGGCAGGTTTCTCGAACATACCCGCTGCTACTACTTTCACAACAACGGCGACATGGAGGTCTATTGCGCGAGCGCCGACTGGATGGACAGAAATTTCTTTCGGCGAATCGAAGTGATGTTTCCGATTCTCGATCCGGGCATACGACAGCGGCTGATCAGCGATCTCGACACCTACCTGGACGACAATACGCAGGCCTGGGCGCTCGACGGAGACGGCGACTACCATCGCATCAGACCCGACCCGGGCGAGCCGGCAAATTCGGCGCAGACCAGCCTGCTCAATCAGCTCGCTGACCGCACCTGAGCGCTGCTTTCAGCTTGTCGCGCGCTCGGTCACGCGCAGCTCGAATCCAATCCCGGCAAGGAGCTCACACTCTTCGACGAGCGACGCGCTGGTGAGCGCATTGGCACTGAGCCAGCCGATCGGAAACGTCAGCGCGAGCGCGTCCGCGTCAGCCTGCAAATCGATTTCCGGTATATCCACGGGGCTGCGCGTGCGGTTGAGCAGGACTGCCAGCCGCAACAAAACGAGCATATGCCTGATTCGCGTTCGCCATCGTTCCGGAAGTCCCTCGACCGAGAACGCGTCCAGCTTGCGCCTGTGAAACCGCACGAGCGCGGCCAGAATATCCTGCTCCAGCAGCACGAAGCCCGGCATTTCCGCGTTCTCGAGCAGATAGCCGCTGTGCAGGTGATAGCGGCTGTGAGCGATATCGAGCCCGATCTCGTGCAGACGTGCCGCCCAGCGCAGCAGCATTCTGCACCGTGGGTCAGCAAGGCCCCAGCCACCGGCCGCCGCATCGAATAGTTTCAGCGCCGTAGCCTCGACGCGGTCGGCCTGAATGCGGTCCACATGGAAACGGCCCTCGAACGCCCGCACCGTTCGGATATGGGCGTCCTCGTCCTGTGCGGTGCCGAGCATGTCATAGAGCAGACCTTCGCGCAGCGCCCCGTCGCTGACGGTCATCTCGGCGATGCCGAGGCTGTCCATAACGCCGCCGAGAATCGCGATTCCGCCAGCGAACACCGGCGCACGCTCCTCGCTGAGCCCAGGCAGACTGAGTTTACTCAGCCGCCTGGCGGCAACGATGCGCTCGATGATCGTCTCCACCGCGGCCGGTGTCAGCGTGCCATCGGACAGCCCCAGGTGATGCGCGATGCGCTGTGCCGCGCGAATCGTCCCCGACGATCCAATGGCCTTGTTCCAGCCCACGCGGCGATAGGCCGCGGCGAACGGACTGAGAGCGAGCCGAATCGACATACGCGCGGTCGCGAAATGTCCCGGGCTGAACCGATCGTCGGCAAACGCCGTGCGCGTCATCCGAACGCATCCCAGCGAAACGCTTTCCAGGTACCGCGGCTCGTTGCCGGCACCGATGATCACTTCAGTGCTGCCGCCGCCGATATCGACGACGAGTCGCCGACCGTCGACGGCGGGGCTGTGGTGTGCGACGCCGGAGTAGATCAGGCGGGCTTCCTCGATACCCGTAATGACGTCGACCGGATGGCCGAGTGCAGCTTCAGCAGCTTCGAGAAAGTCCTGCCGGGAACGCGTCTTGCGCAGCGTGTTCGTGCCGACCACGCGTACCGTGTCAGCATGCATGTCACGCAGACGCTCTCCGAATCTGCCGAGACAGGCGAGCGCCCGGCTGCGGGATGCCTCATCGAGCATGCCGTCATCCTGCAGCCCGGCGGCGAGGCGCACCATTTCCTTCAGACGATCGATGATCGCGAGCTGGCCATGATGCAGGCGCGCGACCACCATATGAAAACTGTTCGAACCGAGGTCGACGGCCGCCATGACCTCGGAGCGCTCACTGGCGCGGGCTTCCTCGAGCGCCAGCGTCAGAACGACGACCTCAGACCGAGAACGATGAGCCGCAACCACACGTCGTGGTCGCATTCGGATTACGGATGATGAACTGGGCTCCGGACAGGTCTTCCTTGTAGTCGATTTCCGCGCCGGTCAGGTACTGAACGCTGAGCGGGTCGACGAGCAGCCTGACACCGAGCCGCACGACTTCCGTATCGCCTTCCTGGACCTCTTCATCGAACGTGAAACCATACTGGAACCCGGAGCAGCCACCGCCCTGAATATAGACCCGCAGATTCAGGTCCGGATTGCCCTCCTGCTCGATCAGCTGGCCGACTTTCGCAGCTGCAGCTTCAGTAAAGTTCAGCGGAGCCTGTGCAGGATCTTCTGCTCCGTCCATCCGCGGCTCAGCCATTGCTCGCCTCCCCGACTACCGGTGCTGTATCGCCGGGCACGACGGCATCTGCGCCGGCGGACTGCAGCGAGGCAGCAGCCTTCGTGTCGCTTTCGTGTATCAGTTTTCCGTTGACCTCGGCGCCGATAGCCATCTCTATGAGCCTGTATTGAACGTTTCCGACGACGCGCGACTTCGGACCGAGCTCGACGCGTTCAGTCGCGAACACGTCACCATGCACCGTCCCATTGAGCAGAATATGGGGTGCAACGACGGTGCCTTCAACGGAGCCTCGCTCGCTGACGCTGAGCATGGCGTGATCGTCACCGACGGATCTGACGTTGCCGACGACGCAGCCGTCGACGAGAAATCCGCCCTTGAACTCAACATTTCCCAGCACACGCGACTCGGCGCCTACGAGGGTATTGATTGCAGCCTGCTTTCTCTTTCCACCAAACACTTATCGAATCCTACCGCGCCTGCCAGGCGAAATTCTGCATCCACGTCGATCCCCGCGGTACTTCAGGTTCGACGGATACGTCGACTGATTCCGCAACGAATCCCGGCGGCAGAGTCAATGGAAACTCCAGGCTCTGGAAGTACCGAAAGGCATACGGAACACCGCCTGCGATATCGGGCTCGACCAGCTCAGCGAGACCGAGTACCCGGGTTTCGCCGTCTGCACTGCCGTTGATCGACAATTCTACACTGCCTGTGACGCGTTCATTGTGAACGATTGCCTGAACGAGCAATATACGCACATGGTACCGGCTCGCTCCAGGCTGCGCCGTGACCTCGAAGTCCTGAATGCGCAGACCGGCCTCGCCGTCTTCAGGCGACACGATACCCTGATAGAAACGCAGCCGCTCCTGCTGTTCGACGATTTGCGTTTCGAGCTCGTTCAGATTGGCCTCAACCTCCGAATACGCCTCCGCATCGATCTCCCGGGCAGTTTCGAGTATCGCGATCTGGCGCTCGAGGTCTTCGATTCTGCCAGCCTGAGCGGAAATCTGCGCATCGCGGCCTTCTGCCTCACGGCGCACGTCCAGCAGCACGTAACCGGCGCGATAGCGGCCAAGCTCGTACCCGAGGTAAGCCACCAGGGCAAAGCTCAGCGTGCCAACCGTGGCGATCAGCAGCGGAAAGAAGCGTCTCGTTGCGGGCATCAGCCGGTCAGTTCTTCAGGGCGCGCTGCCAGCCCCGTGGCCACCACGCGGGCGGCGGCGGCGGACCCTGGTCAGGAAACGCAAGCGGGCCGAGCTCATCCAGTGCGCGCACGTACACACGGCGTTTGAAGTAGATGACCTCCT
>JASFSB010000191.1:0-5180 GCA_050114615.1 Gammaproteobacteria bacterium | reverse complement strand
CCCGCTTTCAGCAAAAAGAAACGCCAGGGCGGGGGCTCTGTTCGATATTGGTAGCGGGGGCCTGCTACGCGCTGTCTCTGTGATCCCGCAACGGGTGCGGCTTAAATAACGTCCGCGGCTGGCTCAACGTCCCGTTTCAGACCACAAAGCGGTCATTGCACGGCCAAAATCGAATTCACACCTTCGGCAATGACAGGCTGGTCAGATATGATCAAATCGGGGCTGGCAGCTCACCGGCGATTTCAGCCAGCGTGACGTTGTCATGCGAATCGCAGACTGACACAGTAAGCATTGCAGGTTCGAACTGGATAGCGAACGACCCAAGCTGGCGCAACGCACTCAGGCCCAGGATGTCTCGGTCTGCGCCCGGCAAAGTAACGGCTTCAACATCTCGCAAAATGCACCCTTCACCCAGTACGAGCTCCGCGACTGCGTACACTTTCGCTTCGACGCGACGCCCGGCGGCTGTGTTGCCCTGAATGGCCCGCCGGTATACGACCGAACCTTCCCGTTTCAGGCCCTGAAATGTCTCGCGTGACAACACCACATAGCTCGAACCGGTATCAACGAGCAGCTCCGACTCGATCCCGCCGGTGAACACACCGCGAAGATAGTAGCCTCCCGCACCTTCCTGCGCCATTGGAAGCGAAATTTCCTGACCTGACTGTGCCATTGCCACCGAGTATGGCAACAGCAAAACGGTCAGCAGTAGTGTCAGGCGGTGATGCATGTAGATGACTCTTCCAGGTACACACGTGTAAGCAAGATTCCTGCCAGAAGTCACGATTCATATTTTTCAAGCGGTTAGCGTTGATGCGCAGTAGCCCAACTCGTAAGAACGCACCGAAATGAGGCGCTCTTTGAACCGAACGCACCATCTCGGATCACTCGCAGTATTCAGGGGCTGACGGAGACAGCCAGCGATCCCTCGCGTTTTATCTGCTTGCCCAACTGGGAGGGCAATTCGAGTGATGTCTTCTTGGCGGATCTGTAGTGCCCATTTGTGATAGAGATTCTCTATCAAGAAAATTGATTTGTTTTCTATCTCGTATCAGCGAAGTACCGCTAAGCTCATGGTTTAAAAGCGGTTTCGCGATGACGAGGCCGCAATGAAAGGTGACCACGCTGAGGCAGTTTCCCCCGGCAATGTCATTGATTGTGAATTCCGGAGGTAGAAGAAATGATGCAGTCTTTGAAGAAACCGATTGGAGCAATCTTTGCGGTGGCGGCCGTTTTCGCAGCGCCGTCGCTAACCGCGAATGCTGATGAAGTAATAGTCACCGACTTTCGCGGGCGTCCCCCGTTCAAGCGGCAGCGCGTCTCCAGCGAAGAACTTGCAGATCTGGCGCGCTTTGAAGAAACCTCGGCTCAACCAACCAGCGGACAGGTTCGCGTCGTTGACTATCGCGGCCGCCCGCCTTTCAGGCGACAAATTCTGGCAGCTGAGGAGCTGGCCGATCTGGCGCGATTTGAGGAAGTCTCTGCAGACTCTGAGACGAGGCGTACTCGTCGAGGACCACCAGGGAAACAGATGTGGCGGCGGAGATAGACTCAACCACACTATATGCTCAGGACACTGAACGAGCGCATCGCTCGACAGCGCGACCGCCTCGCTCAGGGCGATGCCGATATGGAGCCGGACGAGATTCAGGCTGCGACAGATCGTGCAGAGCAGAAAAGAGCTGAGTTACTGGCAGATCAGCCAGAGACCAAACAGTCAGCGAAGGTAGCCGCAGCGCTGCCGAAAGCGGCTGAGCTGTATCGGCGCACGATTGCGAAGGGCCTGGACCATCGCCCACGCGAGGCTACGAAAGCCCGCGCGATCCTGAGAAAGCTACTCGGAAATGTGCGGGTTGTGCCGGAAGATCGAGCAGTCTGGGCTGAGTTTGAGGCCCAGCCAGCCGTGCTCTTGAGGGTGCCGGATCAGTTGGTAGCGGGGGCAGGATTCGAACCTGCGACCTTCGGGTTATGAGCCCGACGAGCTGCCTGGCTGCTCCACCCCGCACCAGTGAGCCGCGAATGATACCGGCCTGTTGCGGGGCCCGCAACCAGATACCGCTAATTCAGGACACGAACACAGAGATCGAGCAATCCACCCGGGAAAATTCCGACGAGCACGAGCGCTAGCCCGTTGATACTTAGGGCGACGCGCATGTCGACCGCCGCCTCCACCGGATTTTCATCGATGCCCTCAGCGAAGTACATATACCAGATGACACGCAGGTAGTAGTAGGCGCCGATAACCGCCATAACGACAGCGTATCCTGCCAGCCAGAACATGCCGGCGTCGATCACGCTCATTAACACTGCAAGCTTGGCATGGAACCCAACGAGTGGCGGAATGCCAGCCATGCTGAAAATGACCAGCAGTAGCATCAGTGCGAACCAGGGACTGCGCCGGTTCAGGCCTTTGAGGTCCTCCAGCTGTTCGGATTCGAAGCCTTTGCGGCTGAGCAGCAGCACGATTCCGAAAGCGCCCGCAGCCATGATCGCGTAGGTCACCGTATAGAACATCGCAGCTTCGACGCCGCCATAATCGGCGCCGATGAAGCCCAGCAGGATGAACCCCACGTGCGAAATCGTCGAATACGCCAGCATACGCTTGAAGTTGGTTTGCGCGATCGCAACGACATTGCCGATCGCCAGCGACAACACGACGAGTATCGTCAGCATCGCCTGCCAGTCGACACCGACCGGGGCCAGGCCTTCGGCAAGTACGCGCCAGGCAAGCGCGAACGCAGCGATCTTCGGTGCCGATCCGATAAACAGTGTCACCGGCGTGGGTGAGCCTTCATAGACATCTGGCAGCCACATATGGAACGGCACGGCACCGAATTTGAAAGCTATGCCGACGACGATGAATACCACGCCGAGTGTAAATGGCAGATTCAGCGTCTCGAATCCGGCCGCCGCCTCTGCCACACCGCGAAACTCGATCGTTCCGGTCACCCCGTAGATGATCGACGTGCCGTACAGCAGTGTGCCCGAGGCAATCGCGCCAAGAACGAAGTACTTCATGGCCGACTCCGCGGCGACCGCGGAATCGCGCTTGAATGCGACGAGCGCATACAATGACAACGACAGCAGCTCGAGCCCGAGATACATCGTCAGCAGGCTGGCCGCCGATATCATGACCATGATACCGAGCAAGCCGAACAGGCCGAGGATGAAGAACTCGCCCTTGAAGAGTTTGCTCGATATCAGGTAGTCGCGTGAATACAGAAACACCAGCGCGACAATGACGTAGGTCGTCATCTTCAGGACACTGCCGGCCGAATCGGCGATAAAGCTGCCTGCTGCCGTAATGACGGTGCCATCGGCAGCGAATATCAGTGTGGTTGCCGCCGTTCCGGCGACAGCGGCGAGCGATAACAGGTAGGTGATATGCCGCTTGTGCTCCGAGACGAACGCATCGACCAGAATGACGATACAGATAGCAGTCGCAAGAAATATTTCGGCGGCAACGGCTGTGAAATCGATCATATCCGTGTCACCTATAACTTCGACTGCAGCGTATGCGCGAGCAGGTTACTCAGCGATTCATCCATCACCGCCGTCAGAGGTTCCGGCCGAACGCCCAGCAACAAAACGGCAATCGCCAGCACGAGCAGCAAATAGAACTCTCGTGAGGAAACGTCTTTCAGCGATGCAACACCGTCGTTGGCAACATCGCCAAATATGACGCGCTTGACCATCCAAAGTGTGTAAGCCGCGCCCATGACGAGCGTCGTTGCCGCAAGGAACGCGAGCCAGAAATCAGCCTGATACGTTCCGAGAATCACGAGAAACTCCCCGACGAAGCCCGACGTCCCTGGCAATCCCGCATTCGCGAGCGCAAACAATACCGCCAGCGCGGCGAATTTGGGCATCGTATTGACGACACCGCCGTATTTCTCGATTTCACGTGTATGCAGACGATCGTACAGAACGCCCACGCACAGAAACAGTGCGCCCGATATCAGGCCATGCGAGATCATCTGAACCATACCGCCCTGCAGCGCGAGCATCGCCCCGTCCCCGTCGGGTGTCGCAGCGACAATGCGAAAAATGACGAACATTCCCAGTGTCACGAAACCCATGTGTGCGATCGACGAATATGCGATGAGCTTTTTCATGTCGCGCTGGACAAGCGCGACGAATGCGATATAGACCACGGCGATGAGCGACAGCGCGATCATCCATCCTGAAAGGGACTGGCTGGCGTCCGGCGCAATCGGCAAACTGAATCGCACGAAGCCGTAGCCGCCCATTTTCAGCAATACCGCAGCCAGCACGACCGACCCGCCGGTTGGCGCTTCGACGTGAGCGTCCGGCAGCCACGTGTGCACGGGCCACATCGGCACCTTGACTGCGAAGGCCGCAAGAAAGGCCAGAAAAATCCAGGTCTGTGCTGCCATGCTGAGCGGCAGCGCGTGGAACTCGAGTATCGAAAAACTCCCTGCCTGCAGATACATATAGATCAGCGCAACGAGCATGAACACTGAGCCGAGAAACGTATACAGGAAGAATTTGATCGTGGCGTATACGCGCCGCTCACCGCCCCAGATACCGATGATGATGAACATCGGTACGAGCATCGCCTCCCAGAAGACATAAAAGAGCAACGCATCGAGCGCTGCGAACACGCCGATCATCATGCCTTCGAGCATCAGAAACGAGGCCATGTACTGCGCCGGACGGTTTTTGATGACCTCCCAGCCCGCAATGACGATAAACGGCGTCAGAAAAGTCGTAAGCAGAATGAGCGGCAGCGAAATTCCGTCGACGCCGAGCGCATAACGCGCACCGAATTGCTCAATCCACGATGCATCTTCGCTGAACTGCATTGCTGCCGTAGCAAGGTCGAAACCCGTATATAGCGGGACACTCAGCAGGAATGTCACGACCGATGCGCCAAGCGCCACCTGCTTGCTGAGGTCCTCGCGGCCCCGCGAGCCAATCATGAGGACGACGATGCCGGCAAGGATCGGCAGCCAGATGATGAGACTCAGAATGGGCAGGTTCATCTGTCAGCTCCTCGTGACGAACCAGCCGATCAGCGCGGCGAGACCGATGACCATGGCAAATGCGTAGTGATAGAGATAACCGGACTGGATTCTGCGAACGACCTTTGCAATGGCACCAACGGTATTCGCGCTGCCATTGACCAGGAGCCCGTCTATGATTCCGCGATCACCCAG
>JASFSB010000190.1:0-5187 GCA_050114615.1 Gammaproteobacteria bacterium | reverse complement strand
TGCGCGGAATCCAGCACGACGGCAGCAGCCACCACCGGACCCGCCAGTGGTCCGCGGCCCGCCTCATCGACGCCGGCTGTCAGCTGAATCATGTTACGACGGTCCCCTGCGGCCATCGTGGGTCATCACCAAATCTAACACGCTTGCTGCCGCGGTCCGGCTCGCGTTGCGTTTGAGATTGCGGCGTATTCGCGCGTACTGCTCGCGCCATTCAGGGTCGATCAGCCGCTCATCGAGCACTTCGAGCAATGCCGCCCCCAGCACCTCCGGAACGACACGCTGCTGGACGAATTCCGGGACGATGCGCCTTCCCGCAAGCAGATTCGGCAGCGAAAAATTCGGCAGCCGCGCCACGCCCAGCCGCCGCACGAGCCAGTATGTCAAAGGTGCGATCCGGTGCGCCACGACCATTTTGCGGCCGAGCAGCAGCGTTTCCAGCGTTGCGGTGCCGGAAGCAGTGAGGACCACATCGGCGGCAGACACGACATCACGCGTGTTTCCCTGTATCACCAGCGGCTGCTCGCGCAGCGCGGCGCGACCCCGTTCATCAGCAACGATCGCCCCGGCTTTGTCATTGGCGAGCGCAATCGCGAACTGCAGATCCGGACGTGTACGTTGCAGGAAGGCTGCCGTTCCCAGAAACGGCGCAGCGAGGCGGTTGATTTCGCTGCCGCGACTGCCGGGCAGCAGCGCGATCAGCGGGCGGTTCGGGTCTGCGCCGATACGACGACGCGCCTGCGCGGTGCCGCTCTCCGGGACGATCTCGTCGGCAAGCGGATGGCCAACGAAGTCTGCGGCGACACCATGATCGGAGAAAAACCGCTCCTCGAACGGCAATACGCAAAGCATACGATCGACGGCCGCCTGAATACGGGTGACGCGGGATCGGCGCCAGGCCCAGACCTGCGGACTGACGTACTGGACCGTCGGTATACCGGCCGCACGAACGGCCCGCGCGATCGGCAGGTTGAAATCCGGTGAATCGATTCCGACGAAAACGTCCGGCCGGGCGGCCACGATTCGGTCCGCCAGATTCCGCCGCAACCGCAGCAAACGCGGCAGGTGCGGCAGCACTTCGACCAGCCCCATGACGGACACTTCCTCGATGCCGTGCCAGGACTCGCAGCCGGCCGCGCGCATCTGCGGGCCCGCCATACCCTCAAACGCGACCCCCGGAGACGCCGCCTGCAGCGCGCGTAACAGCCCCGCGCCGAGCACATCTCCGGAAGCCTCGCAGGCAACGACCGCAACCCGCAGTGGGCGCTGCATGCCGGCTGTCACCTCGGGCGACATGTCTCAGCGAATGAGTCCGCGGTCACCCTGACGCAGCGACTGAAGCAGCGGCAGCAGGTCCGGTTCGGAGCCCGCACGCTGCTCGAGCTGCGCGATCGCCTCCTCCAGCTTCAGACCCTGCCGGTAAACCGTACGGTAGGCTTCCCGAACACTGCGCATCGCTTCGGCGGAGAAGTTGCGTCGCTTGAGTCCCTCGGCGTTGACCCCGCGCGGTTCGGCCGGTCGGCCGGAAGCAATGACGTACGCAGGAATATCTTTGGTCACGTAGGTGAACATGCTCGTCATCGCAAGCCGTCCGATTCGGCAAAACTGATGCACGGCCGTGAAGCCGCCGAGAACGGCGAAATCGTCCACCCGGACATGCCCGGCGATCGATGCATTGTTCGCAAATATCGTGTCGTCGCCGACGACACAGTCGTGGGCGATATGCACATACGCCATGATCCAGTTTCTGCTTCCGACACGCGTAATACCTTCGTCCTGCACGGTACCGCGATTAATCGTGCAGAATTCACGAATCGTATTGCCGTCGCCGATTTGCAGCTCGGTCCTTTCGCCGGCGTATTTCTTATCCTGCGGATCATCGCCAACCGATGCGAACTGATAAACATGATTGTCTGCGCCGATCGTCGTGGGTCCTCTGATCACCGCGTGCGCATCGATTCGTGTTCGCGCACCAATTCGCACCTCACCTTCAATGACGGCATAAGGACCCACGGTTACCGTTTCATCCAGGTCGGCTCGTGAATCGACGATTGCGGTCGGATGGATCAAGCGTCTTTACTCGTCGCCATGAGAATCTCGACCTCGACGACGACCTTGCCGTCGACGCTGGCTTCGCACTCATAGCGCCATAAACCGCGTCGATTCATGACGAGTCTGGCGCGCAGGATCAACTGATCCCCCGGGCGGACGGGACGCTTGAAGCGTGCTTTGTCTACGCCGACGAGATACAGAATCCGGACCGGATCCTCGTGCTGCTGCGCGGTTTCCCATGCCAGAACCCCACCGGCCTGCGCCAGCGCCTCAACGACGAGAACGCCGGGCATCACGGCGTGGCCTGGAAAGTGTCCCTGAAAAAAAGCCTCGTTGGCACTGACGTTCTTCACGGCGACGATCGAATCGCCTGCCGTCACCTCAAGGACCCGATCGACGAGGAGAAACGGAAACCTGTGCGGCAGCCGCTCGAGTACGGCTTCGTGATCGAGAACTGAGTTTTTGCCTGTCATGCTGGTTCGGCCTTCAAGAGTGTGCTGGTTGTCTATTCACCGCCGCCGGTTTCCGGGTCAGGCTTGCGCGCGCGCTCAGCGCGCCTGCCGAGTTGCCGGAATCGCGCGACGTTTCGCCTCCAGCGACGCGCTTCCTCTGCTGGAAAACTGCCCGACCACGTGCTCGGCGTGCGAATCGATCTGGTGACGACACTGCGGAACAGTACGCGAACGTCATCGCACAAAGTGAGATGGTCGATCAATACGGCGCCACCGCCGATCAGGCACCGCTTGCCGATGATACTGCTGCCTGCGGCACCCGACATCGCGGCCATCAGTGAATGCTCACCGATGTGAACATTGTGAGCAATCTGCACGAGATTATCGAGCTTGACGCCGTTTCCTATCACAGTGTCCTCGATAGTCCCGCGATCGATCGTCGTGTTGGCTCCGACCTCGACGTCGTCGCCTATCCAGACACTGCCGATCTGCGGAATCTTTATGGATACACCGTCTTCCTGCGCAAAGCCAAAACCGTCAGCGCCGATCACAGCGCCCGGGTGCACGATGCAGCGCGCGCCGATTCGCACGCGCGCCCCGATCGTAACGTTGGCCCCGATCCGCGTGTCGGCACCGATGTGCACCTGTGGCCCGATGACGCTGCCGCCACCGACGTGAACGCGCGCACCGACGACTACGCCTGCTTCAATGACTGCGAGTGGTCCGACACCTGCACTCGGATCGATATCGGCGTGTGCATCGACGACGGCTGAGGCATGGGTGCCCGGCCGGACTGCCGGTGGCGGATGCAGCGCGGCCGCGACTCGTGCATAGGTCGCATAAGGGTTCGAGGCAATCAGGCAGTTGGTGGGACAATCGGCGACGTACTGTGGCGCAAGGATGACGGCACCGGCGCGCGTGTTCGGCAGTTGCGGCACGAACTTTGGATTGGCCAGAAAGCTGATCGCTTCGGGCCCGGCGGACCCGAGTGTCGCGACGCGTTCGACGACGTAGCTGCCATCTCCGTGCAGCTCGCAGCCGAACTTATCCGCGAGCGTCTGCAATGTCGCGGGCATGCCCCTGTTCTGTCCCGCAGTGGCGGCGTTCGGTCAGTGCGTATCAGTCGTCACTGTCACTCGACAGCAACTCTGCATTGAGTGCCATCACGACTTCGTCCGTCACGTTAATGGCGTCGCTCGAATAGACGACGTTCTGCAGAATCAGGTCGAAACCGCGCTCGACGGCGAAGGCTTCGATACGAACGGACACCGCTCGCTGAGCTTCCTGCAGCAGTTCGTTTCGACGCACATTGAAGTCTTCCTGGAATTCCTGATCGTCGCGCTGCAACGCACGCGCGCCATCGCGAATCTCGCGCTCGAGGCTGGTGCGCTCTTCCTGCCCCATGACCTCCTGGTCGCGCTCATACGTCGCTTGTTTCTCCTGCAGTTCCTGCTGCTTCTGAACCAATTCACGCTGACGTCCGGCAAATTCGTCCTGCAAAGCGCGCATCGCAGCCTGCGTCTGAGGCGCATTGAGCAACACGGCCTCAGCATCGATGAAACCAATCTTCAGATCGCTCGACTGTGCATGCGCGCCGCCCGCTGCAAGCAAGCCTAAACATAACGCAAGCCGGCTCAGTCCCTGAATCGCCCTGTGCATCGTATTCATAAACGCTATCTCTTTGTTCTCAAAACGCGTTACCGACATTGAACTGAAACTGTTCGGTCTGGTCGGCATAAAACCGATCGGAATCCTTTCGCGCGTTCAGCGGACTGGCGTAGCTGAACCGCAGCAATCCCAGCGGCGCAAGCCATTCTACCGCGATACCGACCGAGTGTTTCAATCGATCGTAATCGAAATCGTAGTCGACCGGGTCTCCGAGGCGATCGTAAAAATCGATTCCGCCGGTATGGAACACGTTGCCCACGTCATAAAACAGCGATATGCGCGTCGAGCCCCGAATCTTCTCCGGCGTCGGGATGATCAGCTCGAACTGATTGGCGACGAGCATATTGCCGCCATTGGGGTTGCGCTGCGAATCGACCGGGCCGAGATAGCTTTCCTTGAAGCCGCGCACGGATCCCGGGCCGCCGCCGAAGAAGTTTCTGAACGGGGGCAATGCAGTCGTCTGATCCCCGTAGGCGTCGCCGAAAGCAAGATCGGAGTTGATCTTGAATCGCCACGCGCCGGGCAGGCGAAAGTAGCGCGTGAAATCGAGCCGCGTGACGAAATACTCCACATCACTGCCCGGAATCGCGGCGTTCAGACTGAAGGAAATCAGCGAACCGGCATCGGGGAAAAGTGTGCGGTTGCGCGAATCGAAGGACCACCCGAGCACGAGTTCCAGCGAATCCATTGCGGTCGCATAAGTATCGAACTCAGGATCGATCAACTGCGATTCACCGTTGGCACGCACCCACTGCTTCGCCTGGTCTGAACTGAAAAAGCTCGTTGCCATCTCGGCATGTTGCGCGGAAAAGCCGAATCGCAGTGACTGATACTCAGTAATCGGATACGCCCAGTTCAGACCCGCGGCCAGCGTCTGCGTCGAAAAATCAGACGCTGAAGACGTGAACTGCTTGATATCCTGATAGGTGAACGAAATCGTACGCGCCAGCCCGTCCATCGTGCGGTAGGCGTCGGTGAAGTTCATGTCGTAGACCTTGTAATATTCACCGCCACGCAG
>JASFSB010000189.1:0-5198 GCA_050114615.1 Gammaproteobacteria bacterium | reverse complement strand
AGTCCGGCGCAGCCACCGCCGGCGACGACCACGTCCACTTCGTAATCCCACTCGATTCCCGCAGCGCCGGTGGATGGGCCCTGTGCCCGGGCTGGTGTGCCGGCGGCCAGGGCAGTCGCGCCGATACCGGCAGCTGTGCCTGAGCGGACGAAGTCACGGCGCGTCAGCGGCTTGCCGGCACGTTGCGGAGTTGGTCCAGGACGGTCGTCGGTCTTCTTCGCCATGTCGATTGCTCCGCGTGAATTGTTGGACGGTGTTTATGACGAGCAGGGCGCTATCGTGCGCTACGTGCCCGGCGCTCTTCCTCGATACAGTCGTACGGCAGAAAATCCAGTCCCGGATCCCAGCGAAACGTCACGTAGTTGTCGTACGCGACGGTCTGCGTGAAGGTTTGGGGATCGGTCGCAGCGATGTCGTAACGCAACACGGTTCCGTTCTCGTCTGGTGTGAAGCGCTCGACGAAGACCATTTCGTGACTCTGCGGGACGCCTTCGAGTCCATAGAGCTGGAAATACGGCCAGTCGATGTGCGTGGTCGTGACCACGAGTGTCCTGCCTTCCCACGTGCCGGCCGAATAGCCCAGCGGCGTGTACGGATAATCCGATGGCGGAGCAGCCCCGTCCATATGAATGACGCGATCGATTTCAAACCACTCGTTTTGCTGAATGATGTCGCCGTTGCGCTCGAGGAATCGAATCGCGTAAGGGCCGCTGCGTGTCATCACGCGCGGCATGCCGGGCGAAACACAACCGAGTACCGGGTCGTCGAGCACTGCATCGTAATCGGCTCGGCTGGCTCGGGCCGCTTCGGTCAGCGGCGGGTCGCGTAGCCACGCCGGTGCGGGCCCGCGTGTGGGCGAATAGACTTTGTCGAAAATACCGTCATCTGCCGGGGCCGGCGATGCGGCCTGGGTCGACGCCAAAGGCGCATAGGTGTCGATGACGCGTTCCGGTGCCCAACGCGCCGTCGCTCCTCCACGCAGCAGAATTTCACGACCGTCGGCCAGCCAGAGATTCGTCACGTACATGCGACGTTCCTTGCGCGTCGACGGATTGCCGGCAAAGCTGACGACGTCGCCGACCGACACGAGATCGCGCGGCAGGTCATAACGATCCAGGCGTGTCAGGTCGACGCCTTCGAGCTCCCAGATCCGCGAATCGCCATCGATCGCTTCGGTGCTGATGCGCAGTCGGACATGCGGGTTGCGCCAGATGACGGTGATGACTTCGCCACGGGATTCCTCGATCGCCTCGGAATCGTACTCGGCCGTAGAATGGTGGGCGCGCACCGAGCCGGCCATCCAATGCGTGCCGAGCAGGATGGCGATACAAGCCAGCGCGATGCGGGGATTAACGTCGTGGGTCATCCTGATGCTCCTGGCGCGGTTACCCGGTCATTCTACGATACGTTTTTGCAGCGAGCAGCTCATGACGGAGGCGAGTGCGCGGAATCGGTTGACTGGCGATGAATGGCAGTTCAATCTCGATGACATGAGTTGCACGCTGAATCAGCCAACGGTCCGCCGGCTTCTCGAGCAAATGCACTCAGAGGCCGACCGTGTCGACCCGCCGCTGCTGGAGCGCGCCAAAGGGAAAGGCGGCACCGAGCGCGCCGCTTTGCTGAGCGAAGCCTTTATTCCGGTCGATCGCGACGCCGGCCGTCTGCTTTATGCGCTCGCGCGCAATGCGCCGCCCGGCCTGTGTGTCGAGTTTGGTACGTCTTTCGGCATTTCGACGATCTACCTGGCAGCGGCTGCCAGGGATCGCGGCGGCGGCACCGTGATCACGACCGAAATCGACGAAAGCAAGGCGAATCGTGCTCAGGGATATCTCGAGAACGCTGGTCTGCTCGAGTACGTGGACCTGCGTGTTGGTGATGCACTGGAGACGCTCAGTGACATCGATCCGGACGTCACGTTCGTGTTTATCGATGGCATGAAGGAATTGTATCTGCCCGTGCTCAGGCTGCTCGAGCCCGCGCTGCGGCCCGGTACGCTGGTCGTCGGCGATGACATCGAGCTGTTCCCTAAACAGGTTGAATCGTATCTGGCGTACGTGAGAGATCCCGGGAGCAGTTACGTGTCAGTTCTGGTTCCGATCGGCGACGGCATGGAGCTATCCGTGCGTAACTGAGTCGATTTTTCCAAAGGGGGCGTTGTGAATCTTGGTTTTGTCGGCCTGGGAGCAATGGGCCAGGTCATCGTGCCGCGTCTGCTCGATGCGGGGCATCGTGTCATCGGATGGAATCGCACGCCGGAACGTGCCGCATCGCTGCGTGCCTCAGGCATGCAGTGGGCAGACTCGCCCGCAGGCGTTGCGGCGGAATCCGAAATTACATTCTCGATCGTCACCGATGGCGAAGCAGTGCGGTCGGTTGCGCTCGGAGACAACGGCGTGCTCAGCGGAATTCCCCGCGGTGGCGTGTACGTCGACATGGGAACGATCGCGCCCGATGTGTCGCGTTCGGTCGCGGCAGAATTCGAACGGCGCGGGGCATACATGCTCGACGCACCGCTCTCCGGCAGCCCGGTCACCGTGCGGGACGGGAATGCTTCGCTGATGATCGGCGGAGACAAGGCGATATTCGAGCGAATCGAACCCGTGCTCGAGTGCATCGGACCGAAGGTGACATATATTGGCGGCAACGGGCAGGCGGCAGCGATGAAACTCGCGGTGAACCTGCTGCTTATGGTCG
This sequence comes from Gammaproteobacteria bacterium, assembly GCA_050114615.1. Lineage (GTDB taxonomy): Bacteria > Pseudomonadota > Gammaproteobacteria > Steroidobacterales > Rariloculaceae > JAHEEO01. Next base: position 2,504 of record JASFSB010000189.1, on the reverse strand, counting down.
AGGTCATCGCTTTCGGTGAGGCCATAGCGCTCGCCGAGAAGGGCGGCGTTGCGCGCGACGTGGCGCTGGAGGCGGTTCTCAAGAGCGTGACCGCCGCACCCGTGCTGGGTTATCGTGGCCCTTTCATTCTGGAGGGCGCAATGCCGGAGACGCCACTCGCCGATGTGACGCTGCAGCAAAAGGATATGCTGCTCGTGCTCGACATGGCTCGCAAGCTCGGTTCGCCCGCACCTCTGGCGGCGGCAGCAAACGAAATGATGAATGCCTGCCGCGGGCTGGGTATCGACGGCAATGATTTCGTCGTCGCTCATCAGGTCTATCGCAGGCTCGGAGGGGAAAGTGACTGAGTTCGATTCATCGCAGCCTGTCGCGGGGCCGAAGCTGCCGGATTACGGGCCGTCGATAACGCTCGAGCAGGCCAGGACTGTTGCAGGAGCGGCACTCGCCCCTGCGCACGAAAACGGCTGGACAATGGTGATTGCGATCGTCGATCCAGGCGGTCACCTTGTTTATCTGGAGAAGATGGACCAGACACAGGTGGGCAGCGTGGGTATTGCGCAGCAAAAAGCGTATTCCGCGGCGATTTACAAACGCCCGACGAAAATGTTTCAGGATCGCCTTGCCTCAGGTGGCGCGGGTCTGCTCGTTTTGCGCCTGAAGGATGCGATTCCGGTCGAGGGTGGGGTGCCGATCATCGTTGACGGAAAACTGATCGGCGCACTGGGTGTCTCCGGCGGATCCAGCGCCGAGGACGAAGTCTGCGCCGAAGCCGGAGCCATGGCGCTGGAGTAAATCGTTTGCCGCAGAGTGGGCGGGGGGATAAATGTCCGACTCAAGCTTAGTCAGGTTTTTGAATACGGTTCCGGGGTCGATTCCGGTTACGACCTGGGTCGCCATCCTGATGCTCAGCATACCGGTGGCAGCCAGTGCCCAGTCGATCGTCATCAAGTTTCCTCACGATCTGGCGCCGACGACGCCGAAAGGCCTCGGCGCGAATTATTTCGAGCAAATCGTGGAAGAGCGGCTGCCCGGCCGTGTGGATGTTGAGGTTTATCCATCGAGCAGTCTGATGAATGATCAGGCGTCGCTCGAGGCGCTGGCATTCGGCGAGATTCAGATGATCGCGATCTCGTTGTCGAAGCTCGACCGACTGACGAAGCGGTTTCAGATATTCGACCTGCCGTTTCTGTTCGCCGATATGAATCAGGTCGAAGCGTTTCAGAACAGCGATGTGGGCGCGATGCTGCTCGAGGAATTGACGCCGCGTGGCATCAAGGGCCTCAGCTACTGGCACAACGGACAGAAGCAACTCACCGCGAACGTACCTTTGCGCGTGCCGGAGGATGCCGAAGGCCTCGAGTTTAGAATCATGGATTCCGATGTGTTGCTCGAAGAGATTCGCGCCATCGGCGGCAACCCGCAGAAGATGCCGTACAGCGAGGTCTATCAGGCTCTGCAGACCGGGGCAATCAACGCTCAGGAAAATACCTGGTCGAACATCTATGCGAGCAAATTCTACGAAGTGCAGGAATACATTACCGAATCGAACCATGGGTACATCGGCTACCTCGTCGCCGTGAATCCGCAGTTCTGGGATGGTCTGCCCGGGGACGTTCGCAATGTGCTCGACGCGGCGCTGCGTGAGACGACCGAGTACGTTAATTCGATTGCCCAGCAGGTAAACGAGAATGCCCGAAACGAGGTTCTCACATCCGGGCGCAATTCGCTGATCGAGCTGAGCGAGCAGGAACGAACTCGATGGCGGACAACGATGCGCCCGGTCTGGGATCTCTTCGCCGGGGACATCGGCCCTGAGATTCTCGAGGCAGCGGCAGAGTCGCGTTCCAGATAAGTCGATAGTCTGATCTTGTATGGTCCTCCGCGCACTCGACCGGCTGGAAGAGTATCTGGCGGCAGCTCTGCTGGCAGCGATCACGTTACTGACCTTCCTGCAGGTGGTTCTGCGCTATGCCTTTGACACCGGCCTGATCTGGGCGCTCGAAGCTACGACGTACCTGTTCGGGTGGCTCGTTCTGATCGGGATGTCGATCGGCATACGCACCAATAGCCATATTGCCGTCGACCTGTTGCTCGGCGTTCTGCCTGCACGGATACGCCGCTTCGCCGCAGCGCTCGCTGTTGTACTGAGTCTGGTGTACGCACTATTGATGTTCTATGGCGGTTACACGCTCGTCGCACAACTGCGCGTATTCGGGAGTCTCGCGCACGATATCCCGTTACCGCGATGGATTTTGCTGACCTCCCTGCCTGTCGGATTTGCGCTGCTGAGTTTTCGAATTCTACTGGTCCTGATCGACGTCGTCCGCGGAAGGGGCGACGGTCTCGGCGCATCCAATGAGAGTTCGTCGTATTTCATAGACGAGCAGGGGAAGGCGCAGTGACGATTCTGAGTCTGATCGGAATTCTGCTGTTTTGCCTCGCGATTCGAATTCCGGTTGCAATTGCCCTCGGCTTGTCGAGCGTCGTCACGTTGATGCTGTTTG
>JASFSB010000188.1:0-5202 GCA_050114615.1 Gammaproteobacteria bacterium | reverse complement strand
ATCATTACCGTATTTTTGCCGACGACCCCAAATCCAACGTCCGGATTCATGCTGTTCGTGCCGAAAGCCGATGCAGTCGAGCTCGATATGAGTGTCGAGGAGGCACTCAAAATGGTCGTCTCGCTGGGCGTCGTCGTACCGAAGTGGCGCACGATTCACCCGGATAAGCCGGTTGCGCGGCCGCAGTCGAGACCGTAACATCCGGCCTCCTTTCGTCACCGCCCACGCGTTCAGGAGGGCCCTGCAATGCGCAGCCATTACTGTGGCCACGTCGATTCCTCACTGATTGGTCAGGAGATCTCCGTCGCAGGCTGGGTCCATCGCCGCCGCGACCATGGTGGCGTCATTTTCGTCGACCTGCGTGACAGAGAAGGCTTGCTGCAGGTCGTCTTCGATCCGGACGACGCACAGATGTTTGCGCTTGCTGAGCGGATTCGCGGTGAATACGTTTTGCGGGTTCGCGGTCGTGTGCGTCACAGACCCGAGGGTACGATCAATCCGGACATGCCGACCGGAGAGGTGGAACTGCTCGCCGCGGAGCTCGAAGTGCTCAACGCCGCGAAGACGCCGCCATTTCATCACGATGAACATGCCAGCGAGGAGCTGCGCCTGCGGTATCGCTATCTCGATCTGCGCCGGCCATCGATGCTCGCGAATCTGCGTCTGCGTCACACCGTAGCGCGCGCGCTGCGCGCGTATCTGGATGTGCAGGGTTTCATCGACGTCGAAACACCGATACTGACGAAAACGACGCCCGAAGGCGCGCGCGATTACCTCGTGCCGAGCCGCACACACCCGGGGCAGTTTTTTGCTCTGCCACAGTCGCCGCAGCTGATGAAGCAGCTGCTGATGATGTCGGGTTTCGACCGCTACTATCAGATCGTCAAATGCTTCAGGGACGAAGATCTGCGTGCCGATCGTCAGCCGGAATTCACTCAGCTCGATATCGAGACTTCGTTTCTCGACGAGCGAGAGATCATGGACATCATGGAAGCGCTGATCCGGCATGCCTTCAAGGTTGCGCTCGACGTCGATTTGCCTGATCCGTTCCCGACGATGGCATACGCCGAGACGATGGACCGATTCGGCACCGACAAGCCGGACCTGCGCAATCCACTCGAACTCGTCGAAGTCGGTGATCTGTTTGCCGATGTTGAATTCAAGGTTTTCGCCGGACCCGCGAACGATGACGGCAGCCGCATAGCGGCGCTGCGTCTGCCTGGTGGCGGATCGCTGACGCGCAAGGAGATCGACGACTATACGGCGCTGGTGGGTCGCTACGGCGCGAAGGGACTGGCATACATCAAGGTCAACGATCGCGCGGCGGGCATCGGAGGGTTGCAGTCGCCGATTCTGAAGTTCCTGCCCGATCAGGCGGTCGAAGCCGTGCTCGAGCGTACCGGTGCTGCAGATGGCGATCTGGTATTTTTTGGCGCTGACAAGCGCAAGATCGTCAACGAATCGCTGGCGGCTTTACGCGATCATCTCGGCACCGATCGCGGACTCACGCACAGTGGCTGGGCGCCGCTTTGGGTGGTCGACTTTCCGATGTTCGAGACGGACAGTGCCGGCAGGCTGACACCGTTACATCACCCGTTTACGGCTCCGGAGGCTGCCTCGCCTGACGCGCTTCGCGAGAATCCGGTCGCGGCGATGTCACGCGCGTACGACATGGTGCTGAACGGCTATGAGATCGGCGGCGGCTCGGTGCGTATCCATACGCCGGAAATGCAGTCGGCCGTATTCGACATCCTCGGTATCGGTCCGGAAGAAGCCGAGGCGAAGTTTGGATTCCTGCTCACAGCACTCGAATACGGTTGTCCGCCACACGGCGGCATTGCCTTCGGGCTCGATCGCATCGTCATGCTGATGGCTGGCGCCGACAGCATCCGGGACGTGATGGCGTTCCCGAAGACTCAGAACGCGAGTTGCCTGCTGACCGGCGCGCCGAGTGCAGCGGACAATGCGCAGCTCGCCGAAGTCGGTATTCGGCTGAGGGCCGCACCGCAGTCATGAACGAACGATGGCGCCGGCCCGAGTCGGTGCTCGTTGTCGTCTATACGAGCTCACTGGAATTCCTGCTGCTCGAGCGAGTCAGGCCGCCAGGGTTCTGGCAGTCGGTCACCGGGACGCTCGAATGGGGCGAAACGCCGGCTCAGGCCGCCCGGCGTGAGCTGCGTGAGGAAACCGGCTTGTCCACAGTCGGTCTGCGCGACGGCGAGTGCGCGCAGCGGTTTGCGATTCTGCCTGAGTGGCGTTCTCGCTATGCTGCCGATGTCGACACCAACCTCGAGCACGTCTGGTATCTCGAACTCCCGGCTATTGTCGCCGTGACGCTCAATCCGGCCGAGCACAGCCGCTATGACTGGCTCGGACTCGATGCGGCGCTCGAGCGGGTCAGTTCGTGGACCAACCGCGACGCGATAGCCGCGTGTCGCTGAGCAGCCGCCGGGCACCGTTGTCGAGACTGACCGAAAAGAACCGTAAACTGTCGTCGGAGAGCACTTCGGTCAGCACGTAGTTGTCGTTTTTACCGTTACCCATGCCGCTGCCGATCAGAATGAGATTGTCGAATCGGTCAAACACGGTGTGCGATACGTCGCCGGTGGCGCCGAGATCCCCCGCGTAGATCACGACGCGTTGCTCCAGCCGGCGCAGCATCGGCGCAAGCTCACTCCAGAAATTGGAATGGCCCGGATACGTCGAGCGACTATTCGTGCGAATGTCCGCAAATCGGTTGTCCGGAGTCCACCACAGCAATTCGTGCACGAAAATGAAGATGTAGCGTGCACGTGAATGCTCTGCGAGCTGCCGGCTTACGAAGTCGAGTTGATCGGCCGGGACGCGCCATTGTGCGGTGTCCAGCACGATGACGAGATCGTCTGCCACTTCGTGCGAGTGATAGCCGCGGCCGAAGCGCATTGCGAATTCATGACCCCGGTCATGGTCGCCCGGCGCGACGAGCACGGGCACGCGGATACGCTGCATATCGAGCTGTGCCGCGCGCCAGTACAATGGCGTCGATTCCGCGACGACATCGCCGGTGAACACGCCGAAGACGAGTCCGGGGTTGCCGTTGAGCTCAGCGATACGATCCATAAACCGGGGATAAAGCCCCGGGCGCCCGGTGCCGGGGGCGCCGTAAACATGTCCGGCAGCGAAAAAAGCGTATTCGACATGTGGATGCTGCCGTTGCGTCGTCGGCTCGGACATATCCACGGAAGACCCATTCACTTCAGGCCTCGGGCGAACCTTCGCCGAACAGCCGGCGATCAGCGCGACGGTCGTCAATACTGCGAAAAACTGAAATCGTGCTCGGCAGTGCATCGGTTCAGAGTATCCAAACGATACATCACGGGATGTCTAATGACTCACTAATTCGAGCGCGGCTCGTTTGCGAGGTTCGACAGTTCGAACATCAGCTCGAGCGCTTCGCGTGGGCTGAGTTCGTTGGGATCGATCGACGCTACTTTCGCGCGTAACGCTTCGGCGAGCGGATCGGCCGGGCTGCTCGATGCGGCGGCGGACGGCGGCGGCTCAAGTGCAAGCGATTGCTGCGGCGATGCCGCGGCGAGCGCTGCGGCCTGAGATTGCTCGAGCTCGTTCAGATAGTGCCGCGCGGCTTCGATGACCGCTCCCGGCACGCCAGCCAGTCGCGCGACGTGCAGCCCGTAACTCTGGTTGGCGGGTCCGGGTCGGACGCTGTGCAGGAACACGAGCTCGCTGCCGTGTTCGGCGGCGTCGAGGTGCACGTTGCGGCAGGTCGGCAGCTCTTCGGGCAGCCGCGTCAGTTCGAAGTAATGTGTCGCGAACAACGTCAGCGCGCGGATGTCCCGCGCGATTGCGCGTGCCGCCGCCCAGGCCAGCGACAGTCCGTCGAACGTGCTCGTTCCACGGCCGATTTCGTCCATCAGCACGAGACTCGATTCAGTCGCATTGTTCAGAATGCTCGCAGTCTCCGTCATTTCGACCATGAAGGTCGAACGACCACCTGCGAGATCGTCTGCGGCGCCGATGCGCGTGAATATGCGATCGATATCGCCGATTGTTGCCGAGTCCGCAGGCACGAAGCTGCCGATGTGAGCAAGAATCGCGATCAGCGCCGTCTGTCGCATGTAGGTCGATTTGCCACCCATGTTCGGCCCGGTGATGATCAGCATGGGCGTGTCGGCATCGAGTTGCAGATCGTTCGGTACGAACGGATCGTTTGACGCCAGTTCGACGCCCAGGTGGCGACCTGATACGTAGCGCAGGCCGGGACCGTCGACGAGCTGCGGTTGAGACAATCGCAGGGTTTGTGCGCGTTCGGCAAAGTTGACGACCAGGTCGATTTCCGCGACAGCGCCTGCTGTTTGCTGCAATGCGGGCAGTACTTCGTTGAGGCGCTCGATGATGTCGTCGAGCAACACCTTCTCCCTTGCAAGCGCCCGCTCGCGCGCACTGAGCACCTTGTCTTCGAAGGCCTTGAGCTCCTCGGTGATGTAGCGTTCGGCCGATTTGAGCGTCTGGCGTCGGGTGTATTCTGCGGGGACGCGGTCGCCATGACTGCGGCCGAGCTCGATATAGAAACCATGCACGCGGTTGTAACCGACTTTGAGGGTCGGGATTCCGGTTCGGTCGCGCTCACGTTGCTGCAGGGACTCAAGCCAGGCATCTGCATTCGTTCCCGCGTCGCGCAGATCATCGAGCTCACTGTCGTAGCCGCGCGCGATGACGCCGCCATCGCGGATGGTCGCGGACGGCGTTTCCTCGATTGCAGACTCGAGCAACGAATGTTCGTCCGTGTGCTCGCCGCAGGCATTGCACAGTGCCGTGAGCAGGTCGTTTTCGTGTGTCGACAGCTCTCGTCGCAAAGCCGGTATACGCGCGAGCGAATCACGCAGTTGCGCGAGGTCCCGCGGACGGGCACTGCGCAGTCCGATGCGGGTCGTGATGCGCTCGATATCGCCGATGCCATCGAGTTCCGCTGCCAGCGCAGGGCTGCTGTGCCGCTCGAGCACGGCGGCAACCGCCAGATGGCGGGCGTTGAGATCACCCCGGTCCCGGACAGGTCGGCGAATGCGAGCGCGCAGCAGCCGGCTGCCCATCGCCGTCGCGCATCGATCCATGATGGCTGCGAGCGTGAATTCATCGTTGCCCCCGAGGCTCGCATCGAGTTCGAGGTTCCGCCGCGTCGCAGCATCGATCAGCAGCGTTGCTTCG
>JASFSB010000187.1:0-5230 GCA_050114615.1 Gammaproteobacteria bacterium | reverse complement strand
TCAGGTATCGGTCCGGCGGATCAGTGCCTTGTAGCGCGCGTAGTGTCGGATCGCTTCTGTTTCCGAGCTTTGGCGCACGTAGAGTCGCGCGAGGTTGTAGTGCGCTTCGGCGATTTCGGGGTCCGCGTCGATCGCCAGCTTATAGCATTCCATCGCAGATTCCGTACTGCCTCGATCTTCCAGCACCACGCCGAGATTAAACAGTGCGATCGGGTGACGCGGATCGATTTGAAGGGCTTCGCGGTACAGTGATTCAGCAGCCTCGAGCGCATCGTCGGCATGCTTCAGTCTGCCGAGATTGATTCGACTGTTCACGTGCTGTGGGTCGCGTTCGCAGGCGCGCCGATACGCATGCTCGGCATCCTTCGTGCTGCCGCCGTTTTCGTATTCGAGCGCCAGATCGAACCAGTCGGCCGCGCTGTCGGTTTCCCGCACTGCGTAATTGCGCGCTCGCACGTGCAGTTCGGATACGCTGAGTGTCGACACGGATTCGAAATCGAACAGCGTCTGGCCGGACTCCGGTTCCCAGAGGGCGTCCGCATCGCGCGCAAGAATGCGCGTGCCGACTCGCCGGAGCTGCACAGAGCTCAGGCTGCGGTCTGCCGGCAGCGACTGTGACAGCTCATTGAGAATCTCCGCGATGCGCCGGGTGCTCAGATGTGGTCCGCACAGACGCCGTGCTGCGCGAAGCAATACGATGTCCTGAAACGAGTAGCGGTAATGGCCACAGCGCGTGCGTTCCGGGTCGACGAGGGTGCGCCGCGCCTGTGCGCGGACCCAGGCTGGTCCGACTTTGAGTATCTTAGCGATTTGAGCGGTAGAGAAGGTATTCATGCCCGCACAGACCCACCCGGCCAGGTGCGAATCATATAGCGAGCACCATTGCGCGACAAGGCGGAACCCGAATTACAGGATGCATTGCCGAGAAACCGCAAAGCGGCCGCTGCTCAGCCGACGCTCATCGGAATACTGAAGCGCTCGCAATAGTCGCGGAATCGAGATGCTTCCGCGTGCGCATCGAGTCCGAAGTCGCCGAGCGTGTAGCGATGCCGGCCATGCTTGTCCTGCGGATATCGGTCGAGGAATGCCCGCATTCGGGCACGCGCGTCATCGGACAGCGTGTAGCCCAGAAAGTCATAGACCTCTTCGACTGCTTCGACAGGTGCTGCAACGAGCCTTTCGTAAGAAACGTCGAGAAACTGCTCTGGTGGCGATTGATCGCGTACGCGCAGGAATCGCTCCAGCGCCATCGCCCAGCGATCTGCCCAGTCCCTGCCGATTTGCCGTGCATCTGCGGCATTGCTGAATGCGCGTTTCAGTACGGTCGCGAGGCTGGCCATGGACGCAACGACACGCAGCGGGTCCCGATGCGTCTGTATTACGCGGGCATCCGGATACTGCTGCAGCAATTCCGCGAGCGCGAACAAATGACCGGGCGCTTTCAGTACCCAACGGCTGCCCGCGCGCTGATATTGCAGATGCTGAAGCAGGCGATGATGAAACCGGTAGCCGGGATTCTGGCTGGTGTTCTCGAACCAGTCTTCATATGACGGCACGTCGTGCGTCGTGTGAAACTGGATGCTCATGAACGCAAGTGCGGTAATGGCGATGCACTCCTGCGGCAGGTCTGCTCCCAGCGGATGGATGCGCTGAAAACCGGGCGCTAACCGGTTCACCCAGGCGAGCCTCGCATCGGTCTTGTGCCGCACTGCATCGATATGGCCTGGATCGGGTATGGCCGGGTACATGACCTCCCAGGTCAGCGGTGCGCGGTTTTCAGGATCTTCGGTCAGCAGTCCGTGCAACAGTGTCGTGCCGGTGCGCGGAAGGCCAGTGATGAATACGGGCGCACGAATGCGCTGGTCCGCGATCTCCGGATGCCGCGAGCGATCAGATTCGAGGTGCAGCAGGTTTTCGAGCTGGCTTACGAGCGTTTCACGTACCGTTATGCGCCCGAGCGTCGTGAGGCGCGCGTCATCGTGGTACGCACGCAGCAGACGCTCCATCGGTTCCTCGATCATCCAGTCACCGAAATGGCTGTGTCCTGCGCGCTTCATCGCCGTGTGGCACAGGCGCTCGGCACTGAGTGCCGGTGTATCGATTCCGCAGGCCGAAAGGCCCGCGCCGATTCCGTTCAGTGTCGCGATGCCGGTGCGCAGTCCGGTTGTCGCAAACGTCATGATCGTGGCTGGCTTTGCTACTATGCGGGGTCGCGATTGTCGCGTAGAGCGCAGGCGCGAGCAATCCACCGCGGGCAGAGAGTTCTTCGGATGACGCTGAGTGACGTACAGACGCTGATATGCGACGTGCCGGATTTCCCGGAACCGGGTATCGTATTCAAGGACATCACACCTTTACTGGCAGACCCGAAAGGCTTTGCCACGGTCATCGATCATCTGGCCGAACGGGCAGGCGCGTACGCTGCCGATGCGATCCTGGGAATCGAATCGCGCGGTTTCATTTTCGGCGCTGCGCTTGCCAGTCGCATGAAGCTGCCGCTGTTTCTCGTCCGAAAGCGGGGCAAGTTGCCGCGCCAGACAGTTTCCATCGCGTACGAACTCGAATACGGCGTCGATCATCTCGAGGTACATAGCGACGTGATCGTGCACGATAAGCGCTATCTGATCGTAGACGATGTCGTTGCCACCGGTGGTACGGCCGAGGCGACCGGCAAACTCGTGGAGCAGCAAGGCGGTGAAGTAGCTGCCTTCGTATTCGTCATCGAGCTCAGCTTTCTCGCCGGTCGTGACAAACTCCGGCAATGGCCTGTCGACAGCCTGATTACTTACTAATACTTGCGCGAAAGAATGAGTTCGGCGAGCCAGGCCAGTCCGGCGCTGCCTGGCCCGAACGTTTCCAGCGCCTGCATGGCGCGCTCATGAATCGCATCGGCTCGTGCACGCGCGCCTTCGATGCCGAGGACTGACGGATAAGTCGACTTGTTGTTATCCGCGTCGCTCGCCGCGTTCTTGCCCAGCGTCTGCGTATCCTGCTCGACTTCCAGCAGATCGTCACGGATCTGAAAGACGAGGCCGATTTCGCTGGCGAACATCTCGAGGTTGGCTCGCTGCGATGCGTTCGGATCGACGAGCTCGCACGGCATCATGATGGCTGCTCTGATGAGCTGACCCGTCTTACGCCTGTGAATTTCTTCGAGGCTTTTTTCATCGATGCGGCGGCCTTCGGCTTCGAGATCCAGTGCCTGGCCGCCGACCATGCCGGCGGTGCCGATCGCTTCTGCCAGCCGCTGAATGACGCGAATCTGTTTTCGTGGTTCTTCAGACAGCAGCGGGTCACGGCAGAGTGTTTCGAATGCGAGTGCCTGCAGGGCGTCGCCGGCCAGTATGGCTGTTGCTTCGTCGAATGCACGGTGGGTCGTTGGTCGACCGCGGCGCAGGTCGTCGTCATCCATCGCGGGCAGATCATCGTGAATCAGGGAATACGCGTGGACGAGTTCGACCGAGGCAGCAATTGCATCGATACGGGCGTCTGGAATTTTGAAGAGCTCGCCGCTTGCGTAAGCTAGCAGGGGGCGCACGCGCTTGCCACCACCGAGCACTGAATAGCGCATGGCATCCAGCAAACGAGCGGGCATCGGGGAATCCTGGCTCAGCGCCGATTCCAGACGAGTGTTGGCGCGTTGACGGTAGACTTCGAGGCGATCTTCGAACGAGGGTCCCGGGGCTCGTGCTATCATAGCGGCGAATCGTACACCATATGAACGCCGGCGGCGCATCGATTCGTGAACGTCGAAATTAACGAACAACCTGCCGTTGGGACCCGCTCGCGCGGCGAAGACGACCTCGCATTTCAGCGTGATATTTTGCCAGGAGTATCGCGTACGTTTGCGTTGACGATTCCGGTATTGCCGCCGCGTCTTGCTGATGTCGTCGCGAACGCTTATCTGCTGTGTCGACTTGCCGATACGATCGAAGACGACGTCGGGCTGACAGATGCGCAGAAGTCGGCGTTTCACGAGCGTTTCGTGAGAATCGTGGAGGGCGTCGAAGCGCCGGAGCCATTCGCACAGGACCTTGCCCCGCTGCTTGCCCTGTCCACGCTCGAAGACGAGCGCGTGCTCGTCGCCAATACGCCGCGCGTCATCCGCGTGGCCAGCAGGTTCTCGGAAGGAGAGCGCGCCGCTGTGACGCGCTGTGTGCGCATCATGTGTACCGGAATGCCGCAGTTCCAGCGCAGCCGCAGCCTCGATGGTCTCGCCGATCTGCCGGCTCTGGACAGCTACTGCTATCACGTCGCAGGTGTGGTCGGCGAGATGCTGACCGAACTGTTCTGCTTCCACAGTGAGCGGATCCGTGTGCATCGCACCCGGATGATGGGTCTGGCAGTTTCGTTCGGGCAGGGGCTGCAGATGACAAATATCCTCAAGGACATCTGGGATGACCGGCAGGGAGATACGTGTTGGCTGCCGAGGTCGGTATTTGGCGCCGGCTTCGATCTGCGCGCTTTGGATACGTCGCACGACACCGCCGAGTTTCGCGAAGGGCTCTTCGAGCTCATCGGTGTGGCCCACGCGCATCTGCGCAATGCTCTCGATTACACGTGTCTGATCCCGAAGAACGAAGTCGGCATTCGGCGTTTTTGTCTCTGGGCGATCGGCCTTGCAGTGCTGACACTGCGCAAGATCCACAGAAACCCGGGTTTCACCGATTCGTCTCAGGTCAAGGTTTCGCGACGTTCCGTGAAAGCGACGGTGGTTTCGACCAATCTGACCATGATGAGCAATCGCGCACTGCGCATGATATTCGACACGGCTGCGGATGGTTTGCCGCGCGCCAGGCTCGAGGATTGTGCGCCTCGAATGGCAGCGGGTACCGAAGTTTCCTGATGCCGAGCGCGGTGGTCGTCCCTCCGTCTTCGTTTGTGCAATCGGCACGACTCACTTTGATCGTACCGCTCGCGCTTGAGCGACAGTGCCTGAGTGGCGCGCGCGCGGCCGAATCGGGGCCGATCGTTTCGATTTCACAAAGTGGTCAGGGTGCTGATAATGCCGTCAGGGCAGCGCGCGCGGCAATCGAACACGGCGCGACGGCGCTGATGTCGGTCGGTGTTGCCGGCGCACTGGTTTCGGGTATCTCGGCAGGGGATGTCGTGATCCCGGATGCCGTCATCGATGCCGCCAGCGGAAGCAGTTTCGAGTGCTCAGTTTCATGGTCGGGGGCAATGCGCAGCCAGATCGACGCGCTGGGAGGCGTGAATTCCGGCACGCTGC
>JASFSB010000186.1:0-5230 GCA_050114615.1 Gammaproteobacteria bacterium | reverse complement strand
TCGTTTGCAGACGGAGCCGCAATATTCGCCCACATCGACACGAACGGAAACGGCATCGTCTCCGAAGATGAAGCGCTCGTTTTCGGAGCTGCCGTTGTTTCGCAGGCGGAACTGCAGGTCGACGGCGGGACGACCGCACTTCGCACCGCGAACGTCATCGTGCCGGACCGCGCCTCGACATCCGCCGGCACCGGAATGATCACGATCGAAGCGATCGCCGCTTACTCCCTGCCGGAGCGCGGCCATCATCGACTCCACTTCGATATTTCGTACGGAGTGTTCTCCCATGACTGGTTTGTCCAGCCCTTTTTTTATCGCGACTTCGTCCAGGCGACGGCATCGCGCATGGTGGAGCGCTCGGTTGCGGAGAATCGCGCCGGAATCGCGTTCTCGCGGCACTGAGCCGAGGTTTTCGACCGGAACGCCGTCGTATACGAAAGGTCTGATATTGATAAGCTTCGCGACTCCGTGAACAAGGGACCACGGCCAGGAACTGATGAGAAGGATCTTCTGTATTTTTTTGATCGTCGCGGCCACCTTTGCCGTCTGGGAAGCGACGAACCAGCCGCTCGATGAGCCGTTATGGAGCGGCCAGATCGACGGCTTCGCCTACTCTCCGATGCGCCCGGGCCAGTCTCCTGAGCATCTGGAGTTTCCGAGCATCCCTGAGATCGAGGCCGATATCGCCGTCATCGCCGCGCACAGCAGCTCGCTGCGAACCTATTCGCTCGACGGCACGCTCGCCAGGATTCCGGCGATTGCAGCGCGCCATGGCATCGAAGTAACCGCCGGTGTCTGGCTCGATGCGGATCTGAACGCCAATCGCGCCCGGCTCGCCCGGCTCGAACGCCTGGTTGCCGAAAATGCGAACGTCGAGCGGGTCATCATTGGCAACGAGACACTACTGACCGGCGCACTCACGGCGGAAGCTCTGAGCGCCTATCTGAGCATGATGCGTGAACGGCTGAGCGTACCGGTCAGCACAGCCGAGCCATGGCACATCTGGCTCGCCAATCCAGACCTGGCCGATTCGGTCGACTTCGTGACAGTGCATCTCCTGCCTTACTGGGAGGGTGTGCCGTCCGGCTCGGCCGTATCGCTCGTAACGGCACGCATGCGCGACCTCGCCGAGCAGTTTCCCGAACAGAGCATCATGATCGGCGAAGTCGGCTGGCCGAGCAAAGGCCGCAGCCGGGATGCGGCATCAGCCTCGCGGCAGGACGCCGAAACGTTTTTGCGTCAGTTCCTGAGCGTCGCCGGACCGCTCGGCTACGATTATTTCCTGATGGAGGCATTCGATCAGCCCTGGAAGCAGACTGAAGAAGGCGAAGTCGGCGCGTACTGGGGGCTGTTCGACGGCGCACGCCGCGCGAAGTACGCCTTCGATCAGGTGCTGCGGCCGATACCCGAACGGCGCTCACTGGCAGCGCTTGCTGCGCTGGTGGCGATTGCCAGCTTCCTTTTGCTCGCCGCCGATTCTGCCCGCATGCGGGGACCTGGGCTGGGTTTGCTGGCGACTGCTGCATTTGCGACGGGCAATGTGATCGTATGGACGCTGAACGATTACCTGCAGCAGTACTGGTCCTTCGGCGACGTCATCGCCGCAGCCGTCATGATGCTCGGGCTCATCGGTATCGTCGTGCTCGTCTTTATCGAGGTACACGAGTGGGCCGAGGCCGGCTTCAAGCGGTGCGCCCGCTCCGCCGCCGCAACGCCTCCGATCGCCAGTCATCCGCTCCCGAAAGTCTCCATTCACGTGCCGGCTTACGAAGAACCACCCGCGATGATGATCGAGACGCTGAATGCGCTCGCACGGCTCGACTATCCGAACTTTGAGGTGCTGGTCATCGACAACAACACGCGCAACGAAGCGCTGTGGAGACCCGTCGAGGCGCATTGCGCCCGTCTCGGAGAACGATTTCACTTTTATCATGTGACGCCGTTGCCGGGATTCAAAGCCGGAGCGCTCAATTACGCCCTGACGCGCACGTGCGCCGACGCCGAGATCATCGCGGTAATCGACAGCGACTACGTCGTCGCGACCGACTGGCTGAAACGACTGGTGCCTCATTTCGCGGATCAGCAAATCGCTCTGGTGCAGGCACCGCAGGATTATCGGGATCATGGCACCAGGGCACTGAAGCGAATCTGTGAAGCGGAATACCGCGGTTTTTTCCGGATCGGCATGGTCACGCGTAACGAACGCAACGCGATTATTCAGCACGGGACGATGACGATGATCCGTGCGCGCGTGCTCTGTGAGATTGACGGCTGGTCCGAATGGACGATTACCGAAGACGCGGAACTGGGGCTGCGCATCTTCGAGCGCGGATACCAGGCCATTTACACGATGGACAGTCACGGCCGCGGCCTCACGCCGGACCGTTTTCGAGACTATCGCTCGCAGCGCTACCGCTGGGCGCTTGGCGCAACGCAGATTCTGAGAAAGCATGCGCGCATGTTGCTCGGACTCCAGGCAAGCGAGCTGAGCCTCGGGCAGCGCTTCCATTTCCTGACCGGCTGGGCCGCCTGGCTCGGCGACGGCCTGAATCTCCTGTTCAATCTCATCGCGATCGTCTGGTCGGCACTGATGATCACATCGCCGCTGCAGTTTCTTGCACCGGATGCTCGATTCTCCGGGCTGGTGCTCGCGTTTTTCGCATTCAAGCTCGTCAAGATGGCATGGCTGTACAACTTTCGCGTGCGCGCCTCCGTGATCGAGACGATCTCCGCTATCGTTGCCGGTCTGTCGCTGGTCTTCATCACCGGCCGTGCGGTGCTCGCGGGATTTGCAGGCAGCGATGCTCCGTTTGTGCGCACACCGAAACATGCGAGCGAAGACAGCATTTTTGGCGAACTGCAATGCGTTGCCAGTGAAATTCTGCTCGCCGTTGCCTTACTCGGCATGGCCCTGGCGGTCACCGTGACGGCACCGTTCGACTCCGTCGATCGGCGCTTATGGACGTTGCTCCTGGTCGTTTTCGCCATACCGCATCTGGCCGCCGTGGCGCTGGCGTGGCTCAGCGCTTTGCCGCAGCGAACCGAGCAGCGCCCGGAACTGGAATCCGGGGAAGCGCTGCGCCAGGCTCGTAAGGCGTAAAGCTGCCGGGGCGAGTTCAGCGTCGCAGCAACAACGGGCCGAGCTCATGCATTGCGGCCACCGGAGACGGTCCCGGCGTGAGACCGGTCTGAAAGCCGGCCTTGAGCAATCGGTCAACGAGCTCAGTGTCGCTGCTGACGACATGCACCGGCACGTGCCAGCGGGCGCCTTCGCCACTCACGCTCGCCGGAGGCTGATGATCGCCGAGCAGCACGAGCAGAAAATCGCGTTCGCGCCGGCTGCGAAGATAGCCGCTCCAGTAGTCCCAGGTGTATGCGAGCGCGTCCGCATAGGCGGGTCGTAAGTCGCTCCACTGAGGACTTTGCTCCAGCACATCCGCGAGAACCTCCGGTTGGAATGGCGAATCCGTAGCGAAGCGTTGCCAGTCAGGCTGATACGGTGGTGTCGGGCGAAACGGCATATGCGTGCTGATCGTCGGAAAGAAAACAAACACCGGCGCGCGCGAATCGTCGCTGAGTTCCAGCTCGTCGAGCCTGGCCAGCGCGAACTGGTCCGGGATACGCCACCAGCCAAACGCCGGCCCGGCGTAATCGAGGAGCGACTCCCCATAGATCGTGTCGAAACCGTAGAACGAGCCTTCCGGCCACTGGTTTTTCAGACCCGGCATCAGCGCCACGGTCCGAAAGCCTGCATCAGCAAACATCCTCGGGAGGGTGCGACGCGATTGTGTGAGCAGCGCGTCATAGCTCGCCGCATCGAGGACTTCGATGCCCGACATGAAGCTGGCGTGCGACAGCCAGGAGCCGCCGCCGAAAGTCGGCGCCTCGACATACGCCGACACGACGTGGCGTCCCGTTTCCTCGATCGCTGCCAGCATACCCTGACGCGGTGTTTCAAGCGCCGCGGCGATCGACGCTTCATCCCAGGCGACCGCCCCATACGACTCGACGAACGTAACAATGACATCGTGATCGGGCAGCGTTCGCGTGTCGATCTCGTTCAATGGAGAATCCACCGGCAGACTCGCCGATGCTTCACCACTTAGCGCGCTCAATACAAAACCGGCCTGGCGTGCATACGTTTGCGTGACGGGAATCGAAAACAGCTGCAACGTAGGCAGCGAGGCGTAATAGCTGACCAGATAAAGTGCGACGAGCGCTGCCGCGGCATTGCGCAGATTCCCGGCAACGCGCGGCCGCTCGAGCAGGTCGCGCACGCGCGTGAGCGCCCAGTAAAGCGTCCTGACACAAACGAACACGAGCGCAATGAGACCGGTAATGACGAGCGCGCCGATGTATGCGGGCATGGCACCTGCCAGCATCGCCGCAACGGCCGGCAGGTATTGTGCGTCCCAGTACAGATTCACGCCGCGACCGTATAGTGCAGGCGCCGTCACTTCCATGTAGCGGCCCAGCATCAGCATGAACAGCACGCCGGTAGCGACCGCGAGCATTCGATTGGACGGCCTGCCCAGATAGCGGAAGTGAAGGCCGAGCACCAGCACGACCGCGGCAGCCTCCATCGACAACTCCGCCCGCATCGTGATCCAGGGCGTCGGCCAGATGTTGTGAAAGCTCGGGGCAAAATTCAGCAGCAGCAAAGCCGCAGCGGCTGCGAGCCAATAGCGCATGCGGGCGGTTTCAGTTGTCGGCTGGTGCATCTCGATTTGCAGGCGCGCGGCGATGCGCGATCCCTGTACCGTGACATTATCTCAGGTTCCGCCAGCCGGGTCGGCTTGTTTATCGGGTGGGTTGGCGTAGACTCGAACGACAGCCCGCGCACAAGCACAATAGTCGACTCCAATGCGCCAGCCAGCCCCACACACTCGCACGAACGTCGCGATTTCGCTTTGGTGCTTCTGCACGTGTTCGTTCGCTCAAAACGTGCCGGAGCTGAGCGGAATGTATAGCGACCCGCAGGGGCTCGAGGATTTCTTTTGCAGTTTCTACTGCAGCGATGCCGGGCTCGAACGCCTCAACGAACTGCTCGACGACCCTGCAAACGACGAGCGTCCGGTGATGGCACTTTATACGGAAGCAGCTAATTACCAACGCGATGAATACATCCAGGCGCACCTCACAGCCGAAGGCGCCGCAACGCTCGGCATCGACCCGGCCGACGATCCGGGGTTTCTATACTGCGAGCCGTTTGGATTCGCGCGGGAAATTT
>JASFSB010000185.1:0-5236 GCA_050114615.1 Gammaproteobacteria bacterium | reverse complement strand
CGTGTGACCAGTCGCGCCAGACGCCGCGCGATGCGGAAGTGTCCGGCAAGACCCGGCTGTTTGGCCAGCGACAGGCGGGCGCGCGCCGGGATTCTGATCAGAATCGTGGCGATTGCTACCGCGGCGAGCGCGACGATGACGGTTGTGACAAACATCTGCGAAACGCGCCAGCCGTTCAGCCGAGGTCGCGCTGCCAGGCGTCCGGGATCGTGCGGAGGGCTCCCCGGTCGATTTCGATCGCACCGATGGGCTCCTGAGTGCCGTCAGCACGGGTTAGATGGGATAAGAATTCGGCCGTCGCGTTCTCCCATGTACGTTCCAGCGCTGCCGCGCGCGCGTTTTCCCGTGGCAGCTCCAAGGCTCGTCTCGCAGCGCGGCCGAGATCTTCATCGAGATAGCCGCTGAATCCGTCGCGTACGACATCGATCGGTCCGATCACCGGGTAGGCAGCGACCGGCGTTCCGCATGCCATGGCTTCGAGCATGACAAGGCCGAAAGTATCGGTGCGACTGGGAAACACGAATACATCGGCGGATGCAAGACTCGCTGCGAGCGCCGTGCCGAACAGGTAGCCTGCGAAGTGCGCCTGCGGATACTTCAAGGCGAGCCCGGCACGATCCGGTCCGTCTCCCACGATCAGCTTCGTGCCGGGCAGATCAAGGCTCAGAAACGCTTCGAGATTTTTTTCGACTGCTACGCGGCCGACGTAGATCCATATCGGCCTGCTCAGCTCCCCTGCCGAGCGCAGATCGGGCCGGAAGACATTCGTGTCGACACCTCGAGACCAGATCACGACGTTGTCGAACCCATGCGCTACGAGGTCTCGCCGCTGATGCTCGGTCGGCACCAGCGTACGTATCGCGAAACCGTGGTGCCGCCGCAGAAAGGCGTACGACCAGGACTCAGGCACCGGAACACGATTGCGGACATACTGCGGGAACTGTGTGTGATATGAGGTCGTGAACGACAATCCATTCCTGTTGCAATACCTGCGCGCCGCCGCGCCCAGCGGACCTTCCGTTGCGATGTGGATGGCGTCGGGCCCGAAGGACTCGATACGCCTTGCAATGCGCGACTGCGGAAACACTGCCAGTCGAATCTCGGGATAGGTCGGGCAGGGCAGTGTCCTGAACCCGTCCGGAGAAATCACGAGCACCTCATGTCCTAGGTGCTCGATACATGCCCGTGTCCTGGTCAGGGTCGTAACGACGCCGTTGACCTGAGGATTCCAGGCGTCGGTGATGATAGCCAGCTTCATCCGTTGCCCTGCGCGCCAAACGCGTGCTCTGGTCAGGCAAAGTTAATCAGGCTGTATTTACGTTTGGTTACAAACCCTCACCATCTTGTCGAAGTCGCAGCGAGCGTTGAGCCGCGCCGCTGCGTCGCAAAAGCAGCCACCGGCAGTAGAGTGCTATGCTTTGGCGCAGTCGTTCGGCAGTACCGTCCAGCCAGCAGGTTATTGGAGGATTTCATGAATACGACACGTCGCGGATTCGTAGGGACCATCGCACTCGGCACCGCAACCGGCGTACTTGCCGGGACGTCGCTCATCAGCAAGGGCGCGAAGGCACAGACCCGGGCCGCAACGAGCTCCGGCGTTTACGACGACGGCATCATTCAACTGGCGCAGAACGAGAGTGCCCGGGGCCCCGGTCCAAAGACGATGGAGGCGCTGCGCTCGCACATCACCCGGCGGGTCGGCCGCGGTTATCCTGCCGACCATGTCAACGAGCTGCGCGATGGTATCGCCAGCCACTACAACGTGACGACGGAAAACGTGCAACTGGCCACCGGCTCCTCGCCGCTATTGGTGGCTGCGGTGAAAGCCTTTTGCGCCGCAGACAGAAAGCTCGTGACGCCGATGCCCACGTACTCGACCAGTCTGAGCACCGCTCATGCAATCGGCGCAGCAACACAGGAGCTGCCGCTGGACGCTTCGTTGCGCATCGATCTCGACACGCTGGCCGCCGCGGCACCCGGTGCCGGTCTGCTTTATCTGTGCAATCCGAATAATCCCACCGGAACCGCCCATGGTCCGGATGCGGTGGAGCGCTTCGTGCGTCGCGTCATGCGCGAAGCACCGGAAACCCGGATCCATATCGACGAGGCTTACATCGACTATGCCAGACCCGGCGCCATGGAAACGGCACTGCCACTGGCGCTGGAGTTTGAAAACGTCTTTATCACCCGATCGTTCTCGAAGGCGCATGGCCTGACGGGGCTGCGTATCGGATATGCGCTGGGTCAGGAGCGGACACTGAAGCGCATTCGCGATGCCTCGGGTCTCGGAGATGTGAACATGCTGGGTGCCATTGCCGCACTGACGGCGCTGGAAGACAAAGAGCACATCGCATGGGAAGTGCGGGAGAACGCCGAGATTCGTGAATCGGTGATCGGTGCGTTTCGTGAGATGGGCTTCGCAGTCGCCGATTCGAACACGAACCATATCTTCGTGAATATCGGGCGCCCGGCACGGGAATTCCGCGCCGCCTGTCTGGAGCACAAGGTACTCGTTGGCCGGGATTTCCCGCCAATGGAGAATACGCACTGCCGCATTTCACTCGGCAGCAGAGAAGAAATGGACAAAGCAGTCGAAGTCTTCAGGAAAGTGCTGGCCTGAAGCGTGTCCTGGGCGTCGATGTATGGCGCGACGATCGGGCGCCCGGGTCAGTGCGTCATTGAATAAATGAGGTAGTTGACTGCGAAGCGGTATGCGAGTGTCGTCATCGGTTCGGGATACCATGGGTCATCGGCGTGTTCCCAGGCATCACCCATGTCCATATTGAAATTGATCGCGACCATGAGCCGGTTGTCGTCGTCGAAGATCCCGCGCCAGTGCGGCACGGTGCCGGGCCGCTGTCCGCCTCGGCCGGGAATCTGAGTGCGCTGATCGAGATCGTAGAGGACATGCAGCAGCTCATGGTCCTCGCCGAGCTCGACGATCGGCCGATCCGGGAATACGCGTCGCATCGAGTCGGCGAATACCTGCCACTCGTATTCGCCCCAGAAATCATCGACCATCAGAAATCCGCCGCGGTCCAGGTATTCCCGCAGCATCGCCGCCTCGGATTCGTCCAGATACCAATGGCCGACTTCGACCGCATATAACCAGGGATACTGGAATACCGTTTCGTCCGTCAGTTGCACGAGACGTCCGCCGTCTCCTGAGCTCGAGACCGGCCCGTTGTCGATGCGCGTCAGGCGGCTTATTCCCTGTGACAAGTGAAATTCGGCGTCCGGATAGTCGGTTGTCCACGCGTTTCCGCCCCAGCCGCGGCGGCTGCCGGCGGCGTTCGAATAGACCAGGCGGGCGAAATGCCACTCTGCCGTCGGGGCGTCGTTGAAGCGCAGGTCAATGGACTGCTGCCGGCGTCCGCGAAAAAATCCCTGTGCGTGAGCCAGGCTGCCGGCGACAAAAACCAGCAGAACGACACTCGCTAACACGCGTGTGCAACGCAATGGTCGAGTCACTTTCGGAAACGATCGTCGTAGAATGATTCCACTCCTCAGGAGCCTTTGCGCCGAAAGACCAGGTCATCGAGCGTACCCCGCGCGTCCGGCTGCGACAATCCCGGTACGGGCCGGGAACTGTTATTCTGCCGCGAAGTCTATTCAAGCAGTTGGCCGGGCCGGCGGGCCCGCCGCCGGAAAGCATTCTGCGAATGGTATCGTTCGGCTGGCCCGGACCGAATTCACCCGATTGAAGAAGGAAGAACCGTGAGATCACTGATCAGACATACAGCCCTCATCGCCTGCTCGTTCGTACTCGCCGGCAGCGCAATTGCCGTCGCGCCGGATTTCATGGATAAGCTGACAGCCGATTCGCGGCCCATGGAGGACCGGATGCGCGATGGGGCACGCCGGCCCTACCAGGTCATGCAGCTGCTGGGCGTCGAAGCGGGCATGACCGCCGTCGATATCGGCGCCGGAGGTGGCTGGTACACGCGCGTGCTGTCAGCGGCGGTCGGTCCGAGCGGCCACGTGATCGCTCAATTCGGTCCCCGTGCGCTCGAGCGCAACAACGGACAGGGGCCGCGCGATCTGGCAGCGAGCCTCGGGAACACGGAAGTCTCTTTCGAGAATCTCGGTGATCTGGACGCGAACATCGCCGACGTTGCCGTCACGGCGCTCAATGTGCACCACGGCAACGACGCGCGGAACATCCCGACTTTTCGCGCAGTTCTGCGCGTGCTGAAGCCCGGCGGACGAGCTGCGATCATCGATCACGTGGGTCTGGCGAACATCGACAATTCGCAGCTGCATCGGATTCCGCCGGCGCAGGTTCGCGCTCAGATCGAGGCGGCCGGGCTGGAGATCGTCGAGGAGTCCGATATCCTGCGCTCGACGGCAGACGACCATACGATGGCCGTGAACGACCCGGCGCTGGGCCGAAATTCCGATCGATTCCTGTTCATCGTGCGCAAGCCGCAATAGGTGCAGCCGCAGGGCGAGCGGCAGGCGCGTAATCGGCTTGCCGCGCCGCGGCGCTGGTCATTACAGGGAGGTTGGCTTGCTTTCGATTCGACATGCCGAAGAACGGGGGATTGCGAATCTCGGCTGGCTCAACAGCCGACATTCGTTTTCCTTCGGGCATTACTTCGACGCGCGCCACATGGGTTTCGGGCCGCTGCGCGTCATCAACGAAGACCGCGTTCAGCCCGGCGAGGGGTTTCCCACGCACGGCCACCAGGATATGGAAATCCTTTCGTATGTGCTGGCCGGCGCACTCGAGCACAAAGACAGTATCGGCAATGGATCGGTCATTCGACCTGGCGATGTGCAGCGTATGTCGGCCGGAACCGGCGTCAGGCACAGCGAGTACAACGCATCGAGCGAGGAGCTCGTACACTTTTTGCAGATCTGGATCATTCCGGAAACGCGCGGAATCTCGCCGAGCTACGAACAAAGCCACTTCTCGGTCGATGACAGGCGGGGACGGTTCAGGCTCATCGGATCCCGTGACGGCCGCGACGGTTCCGTCACGATTCATCAGAATGTCGATCTTTATGCGCTGGTGCTCGGGCAAGGTGCGCACGCATCGCACGAGCTCGGCGCCGACCGAAACGGCTGGTTACAGGTGGCTCGTGGCAGCGTCCGAGTGAACGACACGCAGCTTGATGCCGGCGACGGCGTCGCCGTCGACCGACCGGGCTCGCTGACGCTCGAAGGCACATCGGAGGCTGAGGTCCTGCTGTTCGACATGCAGGCAAACGAGACGGGCAGCAGCCCGGCGGTC